>CAITMP010000140.1 GCA_903893525.1 uncultured Acidobacteriia bacterium
AGTGAAGTCACCGACCAGATGATGGAGGAGTTCAAGGTTGCAGTTTCCAAAATCCTGACCCCGCACGCCACTTCCATCCTGTTGGACCCCGAGTTTGGCCTCCCCGCCGCCGCCGCCCGCGCCGAAGGCAAGGGCTTGCTGCTCGCCTACGAAAAGACCGGGTACGACGCCACCGACAAGCACCGGATGCCGGACCTGCTGCCCCACCTGTCCGTGAAGAGGATCAAGGAAATGGGCGCGGACGCGGTCAAGATCCTGCTCTACTACACCCCCTATTCCCCTTCCGACGTCAACGACATCAAGCACGCGTTCACGGAGCGGATCGGTGCCGAGTGCGAGGCCTACGACATCCCGTTCTTCCTCGAATTCGTCGGTTACGACGAAAACGGTGCCGACGAGAAGGCCCTTGCCTACGCGCAAAAGAAGCCGTCGGTGGTGAAGGGTTCGATGCTGGAATTCTCCAAACCGCAGTACAAGGTGGACGTGCTCAAGGTGGAAGTGCCGATCAACCCGGCCTACGTCGAAGGCAGCCGCGGGTTCAAGGGACAGGTCGCCTATACGCGCGCCGAAGCCCTCGACCACTTCCGCGATTGCGCCTCCGTCGCCACCAAGCCGTTCATTTACTTGAGCGCGGGTGTGACGAACGAAGTTTTCATCGAGAACCTGGAATTCGCTGCCGCCAGCGGCACGGACTATTCCGGCGTTCTGTGCGGTCGCGCCACCTGGCTTGACGGCGTGAAGATCTATGGAGAAAAGGGCCTCTCGGCCTTGGAAGATTGGCTCTCGACCCAGGGTGTCAAGAACATCGAAGCAGTGAACGAAGCTGTGAAGCCTGCCACCGCATGGTGGGTCAAGGCCGGTATCACGGTCTAGTCCGGTTTCAAAGTTTGGGTGGAAAGGCGGGTCCGCTGTTTTGGACCCGCCTTTCCGCGTTTTGGCCGCTAGGCCTTGGCGCTAGTCAGTGAAAAGCGTACCTCGGCCGAGGATCGATTCCGGGTCGAGAAGTCGCTTTACCCCACGCATGGATTCAATCTCCGCAGGGGAAAACTGGAGCGGCAGGAAATCGCGCTTGCGCTTTCCCAAACCGTGCTCTGCCGAGACTGTACCCCCCATTTCGACCGCCTGTTTGGCGAATTCGACCATCAACGCCTTCGCGCGGGTCCATTCGACGCTGTCGGCGGGCAGGATGTTGGTGTGCAGGTGGGCATCGCCGATGTGGCCGAAGACGACGTACTTGCCGGGGAATTCGCGGTCCAGGGTGTCGCGGTAGACCTGCAGCATCTCCTCGTTGCGGGCGATCGGGACGGCGAAATCGGAGCCCATCTTGGTCAGCCCTTTGCGCCGGACCAGGTCGTTGACCGCTTCGGGAACGGAATGGCGGAAGCGGCGGAAACGTTCGCGGTCGGCGGCTGACATGGCAAACCAGGAGGCATCGAGGAGTGCTCCCGAAGCTTCCAGCCGATCAATCCAAGCCTCTTCGACGCCGTCACCTGCCTCCTGCTCGATCAGAAGCGCCGCACGTGCTTCGCGCGGAATCTCGCTGAACCGGGGGCGGATCATCCCGAGGGCGGCTTCGTCGACGTACTCCAGCATGCGGAGACCTGTAACGGGACGCCAGTCGTTCACGGCTGCGAGTGCCTCGCCATCGGAACTGAAGAAGACAACGCCCGTGAAGAGGTCGGCAGGTGCGGGCAGCAGGGCCAGTTCAGCCCCGGTGACCACGCCCAGGGTGCCTTCCGCCCCGATGAACAGGTCGAGATAGTCCATTCCGGGGCGGAGGAAGTACCCGGCGGTATTCTTAGTCGTGTCTGGTGGCGCGATGGCTGGCAGGTCCATCGGCGGCTTCTCGCCACGGCGGAGGTGGAGGATGGTGCCGTCCGCGAGGACCACGGTCATGGCGATGACATGGCGGCGGGTGTCGCCGAACTTGAAGCTGCGCGATCCGCTCGCGTTGGTGGCAATGGTTCCGCCCACGGAGGCACCCCATTCGGTGGGGTCCGGCGCGTAGAACTGCTTGGAGGGTGCCGTGGCCAACTGGAGGGCGTGGAGCGTGGCACCGGCACCGCAAATGGCCTTGCCGGGCTGAATCTCGATTCGGTTCAGACGCTCCATGGACAAGACCCACCCGCCTTGGGGAACCCTGCCGCCCGTCACACCGGTACCCGCACCGGAGATGGTCACGGGGATCTTCTGTTCAGCGGCATCGCGGAGGATGGCTGCGACCTCCTCGGTGGAGGCGGGGGTGAAAACGCGGTCGGCGGTTCCGGTAAAGCCGGAGGCGTCCACTAGATAGGGGGAGTCCGATGGAAGGGGCATTAGTTCGAACTTCCATTTTCCCGCACGCGCTCAATTGCCGGGATGCCGAGGGCATGGATACCGAGGAAGAGGAACGTTCCGCCGGCAAGTGCCAACGGCCAGTAGAGCCACGGCCCCTCCGGCACCCGCGACCCGATGGCACCTCCGAGAATGGTGGGAACCTCCGCGCAAGCGGCCAGCATGAGCGCCTTGACGCTGCGACCCAACCCGATGCGCAAGATGGTTCCCAGAGCCAAGCCCTCGGGTAGCTTGTGGAGCAGGATGGCAATCCAGAGGGCCGAGGAAGCCTTGCCACCCGTCCCGACTGCCGCCATGCCCCAGCCGTCCACGAAGGCGTGCAGTCCAGTGGCGACGATCAGCGCAAAGGCGAATCCCTCTCCGTGGGAGCACGATGGGCAGACGGGGTAGCCTTGCTTATCGAGGATTGTCAGCCCGGCGTAGGCGGCCGCCACGAGTCCCAATGTGACCGGCCAACCGATTTCGCGGGCGAGTTCCGGAACCAGTCCGAAGACTGCCGTGCCGGCGAGCAATGCGCCGCTGACCGGAACCAAGCGGCGGGCGCGAGCGGAACCGGTGGACCAAATCGCCGCCACCGAGCAGGACCAAGCGATCAGAAAAGCGAGAATTGTCAGCGAACCGGCCATCTTCAACTGTAGCGAAGCACTTTGTCCGGTCCGCGCCGGGCCTGGGACAGCATTTCCTTTACGGGTTTCCCGGTGCTGGGGTCGCGCAGGTCGGGAGCGAGTTCAACGAGCGGTTCCAGGACGAAGAGGCGCTCGTGGTACCGGGGATGCGGGACGACAAGGTCGGGGCGGTGGATGACGGCGGTGCCGTAGAGGAGGATATCGATGTCAATGATCCGCGGACCGTTCAACACGGTCTTGCGGCGGCCCATTTCGCGCTCAATCCGCTGGGTGCGGGCCAGGAGGACGGCGGGCAGGAGGTCGCACTCGAACTCAGCCACCATGTTCAGGAACCAAGCCTGGTCCCGGAACCCGACGGGTTCGGTTTCGTAGAGGCTGGAGGTGCGGAGGAGCCGAAGCTCCTTGGATTCCAGTGCGGCCAAGGCAGTGCGGAGGGATGCTTCGCGATCCCCGATATTTGAGCCGAGACCGAGGAAGAGTGTTTTCAACCGGTTAGCTCCGGTCGGCGGGTGGTCATTCGAATCGACCATTGTATCCAGCCATTGGCTTCCACCCGCAGGTTGTGAAGGCATGGGCTGCGACTGCTGATGGGGCCAACCGGTATCGTGGCGCTGATTCAAGGCACTGAACACGGCAAAGGGTATCTGGCACCCTACACCCGCGCATTCGACGACTTCTCCGTCTTCGCTCTTTGGTACATCACCCGCCTCGACGATCCCGCTCCGCGGGGTTTCGGTCATCCCCACTATCAGTTAGAACAACTCCGGCTGGCTCCCGACGCCCCCGAAGCGGCGCGGGACTTGGAAGTAGTCGTAGGCCCGTTCGGTGGCCATGCGTCCACGGGGGGAACGGTGCAGGAAGCCGAGCTGGATCAGGTAGGGTTCGTACACTTCCTCGATCGTCTCTGGTTCCTCGCCGATGGACGCTGCTATGGTGTTCACTCCCACCGGGCCGCCGCCGAATTTCTCCAGTACGGTCCGCATGATTTTTTGGTCAATTTCGTCGAGGCCGAAGCGGTCTACTTCCAGCAGGTCGAGGGCGGTCACGGCTACCTTGTGGTCAATCACGCCCTTGGCACGCACCTGGGCGTAATCCCGGACCCGGCGGAGCAGGCGGTTCGCGATGCGGGGTGTTCCACGGGCGCGGCGGGCGATCTCCTCGGCTCCGTCGGCGTCTATCGGCGTCGTGAGCAGCTTGGAGGAGCGTTCGACGATCTTCTTCAACTCCGGTACATCGTAATGGTTCAGGCGCAGGACCAAACCGAACCGGCCCCGGAGGGGTGCGGAAACCAGTCCCTGCCGCGTGGTGGCCCCGATGGCGGTGAATTTCTGCAGCGGGATGGAATGGGTTCGCGCGCCCGGTCCGGTTCCGATCAGGATATCGAGGTGGAAATCCTCCAGTGCCGAATAGAGCATTTCCTCCACGTCCGGCAGCAGGCGGTGGATTTCGTCGATGAAGAACACCTGGCGGTGCATGATACCGCTCAGGATGCCGGAGAGATCCAGCTTCTTCTGCAGCACGGGACCCGACGTTTGGCTGAAGGGTACGTCCAGCTCCTGCGCGATGATCTGCCCGAGCGTCGTCTTGCCCAAGCCGGGAGGGCCGTAGAGCAGAACGTGGTCCATCGCTTCCCCGCGTTTGCGGGCCGCGTCGATGGCGATTTGCAGGTTTTCCTTGAGACGTGTCTGGCCGGTGAAATCGGCCAAGCGGCGCGGGCGGAGTCCTGCCTCGAATTGCTGTTCGTCGTCGGCACCGACTGCCGAAACCAGTCTGGAGCTTTTCTCGGCCATTTACCGCACCAACTCCAAAGCTTTTCGGAAGAGGGGCTCGAAGACTTCCGGCACGCCCGCCGCGCGGGCCTTGCGCACCGCTGTTTCGGCGGCGCTGCGCTGGCAGCCGAGGTTCACAAGCGCGGAAAGGACATCCTCCTCCAACGCCGAAATGGGAGCTTGCGCGGGCTGGTCGGTGGTGCCTTCGATGGCTGGAAGCTTGTCGCGCAGTTCCAGAATCATCCGCTCGCCGGTTTTCTTGCCGACGCCGGGGATTTTGACCAGCTTGTCCACTTCGCCGCGTCTGATGGCGTTGACCAGTCCAGCGGCGTCCATGCCGCTCAGTACCTTGATCGCCAGGCTGGGGCCGATGCCGCTGACGGAAATCAGCTTCTCGAAAATAGCCTTTTCATCGGCGCTGTGGAAGCCGAACAGCTGGATCGCGTCCTCCCGGACATTGGTGTAGACGCGCAGCCGGGTTTCGCCGCC
>CAITMP010000141.1 GCA_903893525.1 uncultured Acidobacteriia bacterium
ACCCGCGCCAAAGTCGAGACCAGAAGTCCGGCCCGTTCCGCCTTCGTGACCTTGGGACGCTGGGAAAGAACGTCGTAGCCGAGGTCTTCAATCTTCTCCAGAACCTTCATGCCGCCCCGGCTGAACAGCTCCAAATCGACGGCCAATCGGCGGTCGACCATGCGCGGCAGTGGGAGTCCTGCTTCGAAGAACCCACGGGCCTTCTCCACCGCATCGCGCATCACACCCCGGAATCGGTCGTCGAATGTCCGCGCAAAGAGTTCGTCAACCGTATAGCCGTGCCGGGCTAGCAAGTTCAAGGGCAGGTAGACACGGTCTTTTTCCTGGTCCACCGTCACGTCCTGCCAGAAATTCGCCAGCTGCAAACCGGTGCAGGTCGCATCCGACAATCGCTGGCGCTCGGCGTCCGTGTAACCGCAGAGATAGAGAACGAGCCTGCCAACTGGATTGGCGGAGCGGACGCAATAATCCAGGACGCCATCCCAATCCGCATAGCGCGTCACAGTCTGGTCTTGAATGAAGGCGCTGATCAGGTCGGCGAACGGCGGCTTGGGCATGCCGTACTTCGCCACGGTCGCACGTAGCGCGATGAAGACCGGATGGGACGCCTCGCCCGCATACATCTGGTCCAGCTCGGTCGACCACCAGTTCAGAAGGCGCAGGCTTTGGGCCGGATCCCCAATTTCATCGCCCAAGTCGTCCGCCCAGCGACAGTAGGCGTAGACGTTGAAAAAGTCCTGGTGCAATCGTTTCGGCAACAGGAAACTCACAACATGGAAATTTTCGTAGTGCCCCGTAGCCACCCATTTCGTGTACGCTTCGGACTCCCGAAAGGTCCAAAGACGCGACATCGCCTCACGGCTGCCGACGAAATCGCGGGGACTCAAATGCATGCGTTTAGGGGATGATCGCCGTCTTTAGAGTACCGGCACCTTCCGCCAAGCGGAAGAGGACGGAAGACAGGTTTTCGAGGGAATCCTCGGCGTCCACAAAATCGCGCGCCGAAATCCCGCCGCTTGCAATGATATCCAAAGCCTCCCGCATCGTTGCCGGAGTGTGGTGGAAGCTCGCCTTGCACGTAATTTCCGAATAGTGCAGCAGGTTTGTGTCCAGCTCGACACGCGTACCGCTCGGGGGACCGCCAAAGAAGTTCACCGTGCCGCCGCGGCGCAGCATTTCCACGGACCAGTTCCACGTTTCCGGCTTGCCCACAGCCTCGATCACGATATCCGCGCCATGCCCGCCGGTAAGTTCGCGCACTGCAGCCACCGGATTGCCGACTTCCTCTGTCGCGACGCAACGGTCCGCACCCAGCTTCATGGCTTGTTCCACCTTCGAACGACGGCGGCCGACTGCGATCACACGCGCCCCCCGCAATTTCGCCAATCGGATGAACATCGATCCAATGGGACCCACCCCAATCACCGCGACCGTATCGCCCGGCCGCAATTCGGTATCCTCGATGCCCTTTACCACGCAAGCCAGCGGTTCCGCCAACGCAGCATCCCGGTAATCCAAATGCGGCGGAATAATGTACGTGTTCAGGCGGACGATCCGGGATGGAATTCGAATATACTCCGCGTACGCGCCGTTGTTGAACAGCAAGTCTTCGCAAAGATTCACCCGACCGCGCCGACAGTAGAAGCAACGCAGGCAAGGCGCGGAATTCGCCGCAACGATCCTCTGCCCGATTTCAAAGCCTTTTACA
>CAITMP010000142.1 GCA_903893525.1 uncultured Acidobacteriia bacterium
CCGCGCTTTCCGAAACATGCGCAGCAAAGAGGCTTTCGCGGCCTTCGTGGTTTTGGGGATAGGTTTGCCCGTTGGCTGCAGTCTCTACCGCATCCCGACAATGTTTCTTCCTGACCGGGCGGAACCCCTCTATGCGTGGATTCGCCAAAATACACCAGCCAAAGCCTTGGTGATGGCCAACTTGGACGCCAATACGACCGTTCGGACCGGCCGCGCGGCAGTTCGTGGAATCGATCCAAACGGCTACGACCTCTGGTATGCCCCGCGTCCCGAAACCGCCGTGAATCCCGCGCTACTCCTGCGTGCCGTGCGCATCCAAGTGCCGGACTACGTCGCGATTACCCCGGATGACGACCTTCCCGAATCCAAGCCGTGGCGAAGAGCCGTGGAGGCCCTGGAGCGCGGAGGAGTCCTCGAAGCCGTGCCGGTCCCCGGGTTGTCGAAGGATTGCCGATTGCTTCGTCCAGTGGGCCACTAGCCCTACGCCCGGGTCCTTGTTCCGGCTTATGGGACTAGGGCCGGTGCCTTGGTGGACTGAGTCATCGGAACGGCACCTACCCCAAGGCGCTCCATTAGTTCACGATGATCCCGCTCTGCCATTTCCCGCATGACATCAAACCGGGCCGCAATTCGCGGGTCTCAAGTCTCAAATCGTCTACTTCCCGCGCGAATTCCTTGCCTGTGCTCCCGCCCGCTGCTCACGCTTCCGGCTGGGCACTACGCCTTGCGCCCAATGCACCCGCAATCTGGGTAATGGTCGCACCAAAGAGTATGCTCCCGACGAGCAAGACCAAGTTCATTTTAGTATTTAGATTTTGAACCTGCGTAATCAGGGAATCGATCTTCTGTTGCAATTTCTGGGTTTCACTACCCAGAGACTCCACCTTGGTTTCAAGAACCGCGATCCTGGCATTGCTATCCGATAGCTGTGTTGGCGCGTTGGTCCTTGACCCGCCCGCTTGACCGGCCTGAGCCGCCAGCCCGCACAACATGATAATGGACAACAACCTCATACTTTTGGATTGTAGCGCGAATTCTGCGCGGTTCAAAGACTACGCCCGGGCCGCCCGCACCAACTCCTGCGCATTCCGGATCGCTTCCGGAGTCAAAACCTGGCCGCTCAGCATGCGCCCGATCTCCTCTGTGCTTCCGGTCGCATCCAACTCGTCGATCTCTGAAACCGTACGCCCATTCCGCTCCAACTTGCCCACGCGGTAGTGGTGGTCGGCGAAACATGCGATCTGCGCCAAGTGGGTGACGCAAATGACTTGGTTTTCCGCCGCAAGCGCCTTCAGACGCCGGGCCACACCCTCCGCCGCGCGACCGCCGATGCCCGTATCGATTTCATCGAAGACCAACGTCCGCTGCACCGAACCCGACGCCCGCCCTCCGACCAAACACGTCTTCAGCGCCAGCGCAATCCGACTCAATTCACCGCCCGACGCAATTTTCTCCATCGGCTTCGGCTCTTCGCCCGAGTTCGGCGACACCAAAAACAGCACCTTGTCCGCCCCGGTTTCCGACCATTCCGCAGGTTGCACGGCAATCCGGAACACCGTCCGGTCCATCGCAAGAGGCTTCAACTCCTCCTCCACGCGCCGACCCAACTCAACCGCCTTCGCCCGTCGCAGTTCCGTCAAAACGACCGCAGCTTCCGAGTATTTCGCGGCCAGACCGGCACGCTCCCGGTGCAAGGCCTCCAATCGCTCCCCTGAGTTCTCCACGGCCTCGATCTTGCGCGAAACATCGGCCAGGAAGTCCAAAATCTCAGCCACGCCCGTGCCGTACTTCCGCTTCATCTTCTCGATTGCGGCCAGCCGGTTCTCAATCTCCTCCAAACGCGCCGGATTTGCCTCCACCCGACCCAAATAGTCGCGCAAGGTGTAGGCGACATCCTGGATTGCGATCAGCGCAGGTTCTAGGGCCTGACGCACGGGAGCCATCGCAGCGTCGATCCTGGCCAAATCGTCCAGTTTCTTCGCCACGGTGCGAGTCACCGGCCAAACCGCCCCGGGGTCCTCGTAGAGCGACGCCCACGCAGCCCCCGCCAACTCCAGCAGCTTACCGGAGTTCTGCTGGATCTTCCGCTCGGCTTCCAAATCGGCATCTTCGCCAACCCGCAGCGCCGCCGATTCAATCTCCTTGCGCTGGAACTGCCACAGGTCGAGCAACCGGTTCTTTTCGCGCGAATCGGATTCCAGTTCGGCGATCTCGTCGGCAGTCTTCTTCCACGCCCCGTAGATTTCGCGCGCTTTCAGACGTTGGCCGCGCGCACCGGCAAACGAATCGAGCAGCGCAAGTTGGGAAATGGGGTCGAAGAGCAGTTGTTGGTCGTGCTGGCCGTGGATATCGCCCAAATGCGGGGCCAAATCCTTCAGCAGCGCCACCGTCGCGGGACGGTTGTTCACGTAAACCCGGCTCTTGCCGTTGGCGAGAATCTCGCGCTCCAGCAGCAGGTCCCCGCCGTCCGTCTCGAAACCGGCCTGCTCCAATACCTTGGACGCGCGGTCCCCGGCATCGAAAACCCCGGAAATGCGCGCCTTCTCTGATCCCGACCGGATCATGTCCGCCGACGACCGCCCGCCCAACAGCAGGCCCAGCGCGTCCACGACAATCGATTTCCCGCTCCCCGTTTCGCCCGTGAGCAGGTTCAGTCCCGTGTGGAAGCGCACCCGGATGCGGTCCACCACGGCGTAGTTCTCCACCGCCAGCTCTAGCAGCACTCGTTCCCAATTATAGTTGGCTGGTCTGCGGGGCCACGGGTTCGGGAAGGAAGTTTGGATTGAGCACGTCCGTCAGCGGCCAATTCGGGCGCAAGCTGGTGTCTTCCATGCCCATCTCCGTGAGTGCGTCCAAGTATGCATCCGCAAGCACGTCCTCGAACACCTCAGTCGGATACTGCCGGAGGCTGGGCGATTCCGCAAGCAACTCCTGAATCGCCGTGGCGACTGTTCCGAATCGTGAGCTTCCACGATGTGGATCGCCGTTCGGGTTGCAGCGCCCATTTGAAGAGGTGGATCAAGAGCAGCTTCAGGTTGGACTTGATCGCCCGTCGGTCGCTCCGGCTCATGGCCCTGATCTCCTCGGCGAGGTTTTCCCAATCCAGCAAGCTCGCGTCGCGTCGCTCCAATGCTTGGGCTTGGGTTTCAGACCATAGGGCCAAGTCCAACTCGTAGCCGACTGGCTCGACTGTCTGCGGCGGTGCTGTCTGCAAGGGATGCTCCTGCGTCCCAGTCTAACGGACTTTCGACCGCATCCCCAGAGCCACGGCGCACCCCACCGACACAAGCAGAAGCGTCCCCGGCTCCGGAGTCTCTGCCGGCGGCGTTCCGGGACCGCTGGCAGGCGCGATATCGTCCAACCCGGTCAGCGCCGTTCCCACGGTCAGCGTGTCGGTGGCAATCACATATTGGTACACGTTCGAGTTGTAACCGGCAATGTACAAATTCCCCAGACCGTCGGCCGCCAATCCATCCGGATAGGGCTGCACCATGCCCGCTTGGAATGTAGTGACCGTCGCCAAATCCAGCGTGATGGATTTTATTCCCTGCGCCGACGAGGTCCAGAGCTTCCCTGAGTACGAATCGTACGTCAGGCCGTCGCTCGCCAGCGGCGACGCTTCATTCAAGACCGCTCCCGTGGTGGGATTCAGTTCATACAAGCTATGGCTGCCCAGCGCATAAAGCCTGTTCCCCGCATACGCCAAGCCCTGCGGCTGGTTTACAGTGGCCAAGGTGGAAAGCGATCCGCTGGTTAGATCCACGCGGTAAATCACGCCACCCAGATAGTCCGAAACCAGAAAACTGCTGCCACCCGGATCCATCGCCAAGTCGCGGGTCTGGCCGAACGAGCCCGTCGCAAGGACTTGGTTTCCATGGACCGAATCGTAGGTGTAAATGTCCCCTTCCAGCGTTGTGAACACGTACTTGCCGTTGCCGTAGATCACCGAATCGAGACCCTTGTTGGCCACAGTGGTGATGGCCGAGGGGGTCCCAGCAGCCGAGTCCAACCGCCAAAGGGTGTTGCCGCCGGTCGCCACCAAAGATGCTGCAAATGCTTGGCTGCCGAGCAGCAGCGCAGTCACAGCAAATCGCGTAAAAAGACGAGACATAGTTCCTCCGTTCGGTTGGTTCGCCAACCAAAGCTTACTCCGTATTCTACCCCCGGTGGACCGTCACACCGCTGCAAGGGAGCCGCATGTAGCCTTTGGCCCCCGGATCGCCCGGCGCGGGCGCGATGGCGATGGCATCCTCCACGTAATCGCAAACTTCGAACTTTTCCAACGTCCCCTCGCTGACGGCCACAGAAATGAAGTACGGCCCAGGCACCAGCTCCGGCATCGTCCAATGGAAATCCACCGTATTCACGTCGCCCGGATTCATCTCCGGCAGCGGATAGTCCTCGCGCGCCGTGTTGGTCCCGAAAATCGTCTCGCCCTTGACATTTCGGACCAGAAATCCCACGATTGGCTCCGGCACCTCCCCGTCCACCCGAAATCCGACGCGCAGCACCACCGACGCCTTCGGGGCCCAAGTCGAAACCGGAATCCCGGTCGGCCCGGTCAGTTCCACACCGGTAATGATGGCGTGCCGGTTTCCGTAGCGGTGGGTGCCGCGCACGGATGTTACGATTTCCGGTGGCGGACCGGCCTGCCGACGCGGCCGCGCCTCTTTTTGCAACGACGCGCTCAGGTATTCCGCGATCACGCCATCGGATTCCCCCAGAGCCCGCATTTCGCCATGCTCCAGCCACAAACACCGCTCGCACAGTGCCTTCACGTCCGTGGTGTCGTGGGAAACATACAGGATCGTGGTCCCGGCGGCACGCAGATCGTGGATCCGCCGCATGCAGCGCTGGCGGAACGCGATGTCCCCCACCGCGAGGGCTTCGTCGACAACCAAAATCTCCGGATCCACATGCGCCGACACCGCGAATGCCAGCCGCAACACCATGCCGGTTGAATACGTACGGATCGGCTGGTCGATAAAATCGCCAATGGACGCAAATTTCTCAATCGCCGCGAAGCGCGATGCCGTCTCGTCCCGGGAAAGCCCGAGAATCGACGCGTTCAGGTAGACGTTCTCCCGGCCCGTGAACTCCGGCGCAAAACCCGACCCCAACTCCAGCAACGCCGATAGCCGTCCATGGCATTCCACGGTCCCCGTGGTCGGGCGTAGAATCCCTGCGATGATCTGCAGCAGCGTGCTCTTCCCGGAGCCGTTGGCACCGACAATCCCGAACGCCTCGCCCTTTTCCACCCGGAAACTCACGTGACGCAGCGCCCAAAGACCCTGGTCCGAAACACCCCCGCCGAAAACGTGGCGCAGCCGACCCCACTGCGTTGGGCTCAGCGGATAGCTCTTCCCGAGATCTCGAACCTCCAGCGCGGTCACGGCGTTTTACTTCTGGGCCCGCAAAACCACCCGCTCGAACCGGTAGCCCGACGGGTACAGCAGCCCCGTGTGGAAGCCCACCTGCTCCACCGATGCAAAACCCAGCTTTTTCAGCATCTGCATCAGGCATGAGAGATTCGGATGCCACCACGCCACCTCATCGTCGGCCGCGTCCGAGCCCCCGATGTACATCATCGCCGGCGGTTCCTGAGGCCCTTCCGGCAGTACGCCCGCAAACACCAGCGTCCCGGTGCAGAGCGCCGCCAACGCGGCCAGGGCCCTCAGCGGATACAGCGTGTGGATCATCACGTCGCCGAAGAACACAAAATCGAAGCCTTCGCGGACGCCCGTGCGTTCCACCGTCAAGTCGTAAACGGTGGAATAGCAGCGCTCCACGCGCGATTGCAGCCGCTCGCGGCAGAACCGGAACGGGCCTTCCAGCAGATACCAGTAGAGATCCCGTTCGCCATGGCCTTGGCGGACAAACTTCTCCTGGTCGAGAGAATCGGGAAAAATCATCCCCTCGATCTTGCGCAGCGAGTCCTCCACGTTCTGGCCGGGAAACCGGTCCAAATCCCGCAGCGACGGCAGCTCCACGGAAATTACCCGCGCCCCGCGCCGCTCAAACTCGAACGCGAAGAAACCCGTGGCCGAGCCGACGTCGAGCACGGTCAACCCCGTCATGTCCTCGGGAAAGCCGAATTGCGAAATGGTCTCCCGGTAGTCATACATGCCGGGCGTGACCAATCCGTCGCCCAAATCGACGGTGTGGTACCAGATGTAGCGCTCGGCGTCTTCGAGGCCCAAGGCCTTCGCCCGCGCGACAAACTCGTTCGCGCGTTCCAGAAACTGATCGGGAATGCTCATTTGTATGCCGCGCAAACCACGCGCTTCCCCCGTGCATGTTGCTCATAGGCGCCGGCGGGGGGCACCAGAATCTCCGCCCTCGAAAAACCTGCCTGGCGCAGCATGAAGAGCAGCGCTTTTGGCGAGGGGCAAGTCGCCATCGGCGTCACACCGGTCTCCCGGTTGCCGTTGTCGAATTCGCCGGACTCGTCGATGATCGCCAGGATCCCCTTGTAGGGCCGCGTCCACTCCTGCGCGCCCCATTCGGTGGAACCTTCCATCTCGTCCACCACCTGGGTTTCGATCAGGCACATCTCGCCGGTCACCGCAGCCACCTGGCGGAGGCAGAGCATCGGGTCCTCCACATGGTAGAGCACCCCCAGGAACAGCGTGAGCGCGTAGGTCCGGCCCTCGTCCCCGGCCAGCGTCTCCACGCGGCCCTGGCGGAAGGCGATCTCCGCTCCCGATGACGCAGCCGCAAACCGCGCCCGCCGCAGATTCTCCCCACGCGCGTCCACCGCCGACACCTTCATGCCGTGCCTCGACATCTGGATCGCGTAGAAACCTTCGTGGCAGCCGATGTCGAGGCAGTCAAGACCTGCCAGCCGGTCGCCGAAATGGGCCACCGCTGCGGTCTCCACCATTTCGAGGCGGGTACCGTGGATCCCGACCACCTGGGGCGGGATGAGGGGGGTGGTCTTCAGTCCGTCGCCAAAATCGAAAGCGTAGAACCAGGGACCAAGTTCGTCGATGCCTCTGCGGATTTCCTCCGGGGCCAGTTTCGTGGGGAGCAATCTATTAGGTTACCGTTTGAGGGTGTGCTGGCGGCGTGCTAGCCGCACCCCAAGGCGAAACGAATGGCAGAGCACACCTCATCCATTCGACGCGAACTCACACGGCCAACCCTCTTGATCAGTCTTCTTTGAGACACAGAAACGATATTGTGGCAATTTGCCGCGCAGCGGGCCCTTCGTGCCGTCATCCACGTCGAGTCGGACCTCTGAAGGCACAACGCGGATCGTCGAGGTGACCGGCGAGACCGTGACCGTATTCAAATGGCTGATCGCAGCGTCGCGGGTGAGAATCAATACAGGTCGGTCTTTGTCCGGCGCGGGAAAGCTGCAAAGAAAAACATCGCCACGGCTCAATCCTCCGGCCATGCCGCAGCTTCCTCCCACACCCGGTATTCTTCCGCTGACTGCGGTTGGGCCAAGTACCCCGCGCGGTCCCGCTCTTCGAGCTCAAGCTCATCCAGCCACTTCAGGTGGCGTCGCAAAGCTTCGCGGACCAGTTCGGATCTGTTCAGATTCCCACGTGTGGCCGCGGCGTCGGCTGCCTTGAGGAGGATTGGATCAACCACAATTTGGATCGTCTGCATTGTGGGATGTACCCACAGTGTATTGCATGGATTGACCGCCTATCACTGCTTCACATAGACCGTAGCGCTGGGGTCCGCCTTGCCGGTGAGGGCCTTCACCATCGCTTGTACCTCAGTAGCCGATTGCGCTTGTGGGGGCGAAGTGAAGGAAGGAACTGCGAGGGCGATCAGAATCGGCACGCGGGCGATGATGCTGGATGCCTCTGCGGATTTCCTCCGGGGCCAGCTTCGTGGGGGCAATCTATTGGGTTACCGTTTGAGGGTGTATTTGGAAATGGCGTGACGGCTGGTGGAGCAAAATCAGTTAGGATGGGATTGGAGCCATGACACGCGAAGAGGCAATCCGCGAGGTGGTCTCGCGGCTGGTGGAGCATTATCAGCCCGAGCGGGTGTACCTTTTCGGCTCGTCGGCCCGCGGCGACGCGCGTCCCGACAGTGACTTGGACTTCCTGGTGGTTCTGCGGGACGGTGCCCCCGGACACCAGCTCTTCGACGGCAGCGTCCATCAGCGTCTTTGGAATATTCCGCTCTCGGTTGACGTCGTTCCATTCCGGCGGAAGACCTTCGACGAGCGTAGCTCGTGGCGCATGTCGCTCCCGGCGATTGCGCTGAGGGAGGGAAGACTCGAGTATGCGGCCCCAACCGCTATTTCCGTCCCAGGAAGTGCATGAGTGGCTGCTGATCGCGGCCAGCGACCTAAGGCTCGCAACTTTGGCATTGGAAGATGCCCCGCCAATGGTTGGACAGTGCCTCTACCACGCCCAACAGGCAGTAGAGAAGGCCCTCAAAGCCTTCCTTGTTCATTCCGACGTCGACTTTCCATTTACTCATGACATTCGCCGGTTGGTCGAATCCTGCCGAACGGTTGATTGTCACTTGGCCGACGACCTGCTCCCTGCCATTGACTTGACCCAGTTCGCGACACGGTTCCGGTATCCGGGCGAGGAACAGCCAGCGATAGCCGAAGCGGTGGAGTGGTTGGCCTTGGCACGCCGTTCCAGTAGCCCCGTACCGCTCTCACTGCTTCACAAACACCTGTACCGACGCATCCGCTTTGACGCCGGAGACTGTGATTGTGCTCAAAAGTGTCTTCCCGTCCGGCGAGAGCTGCATTGTCCCCGTGCCGATTGCCGCGCCGTTCATAGCGACGGTGTCTTCGAGCGTGCGCGAGTCCTTGATCCGAAGCGCACGCGTCGCGACGTTCGGGGCCCGCGGTCCGATGACGGTGGAGGGTTTCCCGTCCAGCGTGTGGGTGCTGGTCTCACCGCTCAAATCAGTGATCTTGATGCCGTTCGGACCGACTGCCAGAATCGTCAGCACATCCGGCACGCTGCCATCCGACACCATTTTCCAAAGTCCCTCCAGAGCCGTGCCCGTGCCAGTCGCGCGGCGATAGACGGGCTTGTTCGAATCGGTCTTGCCGTCCGGCAGCAGGACGTCCGAAACCTCAGCCAGCGTCTTCCCGTCGGCGCTGATTTCGATTTTCCTGGTAGTATTGAGCTTTCCGGCGATCAACAACCGTGACTCGTAATGGCCCGGCGCGGTCTGCTTCCAGACGACCGTGGTGTCGCCTTTTCCCGTCGCATGGGGTTTGCCATCAAGAACCACCGGTTGGTAATAAAACTGGCCCGGAGGTCCCAACTCCTCTTCAAGCTCTCCTTTGGCGTTCTTCTGGAAACGGAGGGGTGGGGCTGAACCGAGCTGGCGCTTCGACACATCCTCCACCCACTTGCCGGTGAGGGCCTTCACCATGGCCTGAACTTCGCTGGCGGATTGCGCTTGTGCGGGCGAGGTGAAGGAAGGAACTGCTAGGGCGATCAGAATCGGCACCCGGACGATGATGCTGGACCGATCAGGCATGCGAATCATAAAGAAATCCTCAAATAGAAGCTATAGCGGGGCGTTGGCCGCACCGAAAGAGAATTCTACCACAAAAAGTGCGCGTTACTGGTTCAATGTTTCGAACCCGGCCATGCGGAAGTGCTGGTCGAAGGTGAAGGCCTTGCGGATGCCGGCGCGGTTCATCATCGCAAAGCTTACGCAGTCTATGGCATTGGCCCCACTCCCGCCCCATTTGCCGAAAAGGTCCCAAGCTTCCTCCTGGACCACCGGATCGGGGTGGATCGTCCGTATCGCCTCATTCCAGCGGGTGCGCTCCAGAAATGTGAGTGCGGTGGAAAACATCCCCCTCGCCTGCAGAAGTGAGACCGTTTCGTTGATTACCAGCGACGACGTGTAGTACGTCAAGCCCGGTGCTGCGGCTCTGATTGCCATCCGGTGCCATTGATCCCGTTCCATCACGCGGGCGACAAAATAACTGGTGTCTATGAAAACCTTCATGCGTATAGAATTTCATCCACCCGGCTGGCCAGATCCGTGTCCAGCGCATCCGCCAAGCCCGTAATCGACTCAAAGGGATCGGTCGCCGTAGGCTTGGCCCTGAGGCTCTCGGACATTGTCTGCCGGATCAATTCCGCCACCGAAACACCATTCAGCGCTGCGGAACGCTTCCACTCGGCCATCTGCCCTTCCGGCACGGTGATCTGGAATTTGATCATGAGCTCAGTATACATAGGTCCATCGTCGCCGCCATTGCAAAAATTCGCCATACCTGGCCGGTGCGTCTTCCGCGAGCCACATATAATAAAGTCCGTGGGAACCCGGATGCCCGTACCGATCAGATCAAGCCTCCTGTGGGCCGCAGCAGCCTTGCCCGCCCTCGCCGCCCAAGCACCCCCGCCGGTGCGCACCTTCATCAACGCCCAATGCGTCGCATGCCACAACGCCAAACTGGCCTCCGGCAAACTCGACCTGACCGCCCTTCCCTTCGACCCCGCCAAGCCCGACAACTTCGCCATCTGGGCCAAGATCCACGACCGCGTCCGCGACGGTGAAATGCCGCCCACTTCGTCGGTAAAACTGACGAAACCGGTCCGCGACGCCTTCCTCACGGCCCTCGCCGCCCCGCTCACCGCCGCCGACCGCACCCGCTACGCCGCCTCCGGTCGCTCCGTCATCCGCCGCATGAACCGCCAGGAATACGAAAACACCCTGCGCGACCTCCTCGGGGCCCCCTGGCTCCAAATCCAGAACATGCTGCCCGAGGACGGCATCGCCTACAAATTCAACAAGGTCGGCGAGGCCCTCGACGTTTCGCATGTCCACATGAACCAGTACTTGGCCGCCGCCGACTACGCCCTCCGCGAAGTGCTGCAGAAGACGCCGTCGAAACCCGTCGCCGTGACCACCCGGTTCTACTCGCGCGAGCAAAACTCCTTCTTCGGCCAGATCCGCTTCCCGAAATCCAACGAGCGCGATGCCTTCCCCGTTCTCGGCAACTCGGCAGATCTCCCGGTGCTCCACAAAACCGGCCCGCGCACGCCGCCGTCGAAGCCGTCCCCGACCCGCGAAATCGAAGGCGTCGCCGTCGTCTGCAGCAGCTATGAGCCCATCGAGCTCAAATTCAACAAGTTCAAGGCCCCGGTTTCCGGCCGGTACAAGCTGCGGCTCAATGCACACACCGTGTGGATCGGCCCCACCGCAGGGGAAAAATTCTGGAAGCCCGATCCCGAGAACATCACCGCCGGGCGCACGGACGAGCCGATCACGCTCTATTCCGAGCTCCCGCCCCGCCAACAACGCTGGCTCGGGCGCTTCGACGTCCATCCGGATCCAACAACCAACGAAATCGACGTCTATCTGCTCCAGGGCGAAACCATCCGCGTCGATGCCGCCCGCTTTTTCCGCTCCCGCCCCCCTGGCAACACTTGGCGCAACCCGTGGGCAACCAAGGAAGGCCAGCCCGCCGTCTCCTTCCGCTGGCTGGAGGCCGAGGGGCCGATTGTCGACGAATGGCCCACCCCCGGCTACCAACTGCTGTTCGGCAACACAAATTCCCAAGACCCGAAAGCCCTACTCGCAACCTTCCTGAAGCGCGCCTACCGCCACCCGGTCCCCGAGGGCGAGGTCGAACGCTTCGCCAAAATCGCAGAAAAGGCCACAGCCTCCGGCTATTCGTTCCAGGATGCGATGATCGCGGCCTATTCCGCAGCCCTGATCTCGCCCTCCTTCGTGACCCTTCAGGAACAACCAGGACGCCTCGACAGCTACGCCCTCGCCTCCCGCCTGTCCTATTTCCTCTGGAACACAGAGCCCGACGCGACCCTGCGTCAACTTGCCGACCGCAACCAACTCCAGGACCCGGCGATCCTCAAGGCACAGGCCAAGCGCCTCCTCGCCGACGCCCGCTCCCAACGCTTCGTCACCGCCTTCCTCGATTACTGGCTCGACCTCCGCAAGCTCAACAACCAGTCCCCCGA
>CAITMP010000143.1 GCA_903893525.1 uncultured Acidobacteriia bacterium
ACCGCGCGGATGCCATCGACGACAGCGACACACAGTAGGGCGGAGAGCGCAAGCAATACCAGTTCGCGGGCTAGTTTCAGGTGTCTCATGATTTACCCTTTGCCAAGCGAACCATCCCAGGCGCACGCCTTGCCGTGCTCGTCGTAGCACCACCTGGCGCGCCCAGGCCTCGTGTCCAGATGGATATAGCACTGCCGCTCGGCCACCCCGATGCCGCCATTCGCGAACGCCGGAACCATCAGGGCCGCGACATACATCTTTGACGGCTCCATTCCGGGTACTTTCACATCCGCGGCGATCCCCTTGGTGTGTTCCGAATTCGGAACGCCGCCGACAGCCGCGTTGTGCTCCGGGCACCGGTAGGCGTCATCCACGGTGACGGGACGGCCCACCACCACGCGGAACGCCTCAAGCGCCGCCAGTAATTCGGGCTTGCATTCGTTGCGGCCGCAATGGCGGCACGATAGCTCGGCGTCGGTGAAGTGCGTCGATGTCATGGGATGGTCACCTCGAAAGTCAGCTGGCAGGAAATCCGCTGCCGCCAGTTCAGGCCGGCCATTTCGAGCCGCCCGCGGTCAATCGCTATGTCGCCGTTGTAGTACACGTACCGCCCCCAGTCCTGCGACCCGGCGTTGAAGACCGCGAGCAGCGTGTCCTCGACCGCGTCGCCGCCACTCTCGAACGTGTCTATCGCATCCGGCGAATCCCAGGAAAGCCAGATATTCAGCTGGACATTCACAGTGCCGGAAAATCTCGAGAACTTCTGCAGGTTCTCGTTTCGTGCGCCCGTGGCGAACAGGAACGCCATGGGGTATTCCGACGTTGTTGATTCGTCCAGCTGGTCCGGACTCAGCGCACCGGGCCAGAACTGGGTTCGGGTCGGGTCCCAGTCGATGTAGATGGCATCGATGCCGTAGCCGGACGCCACGGTCGACACCGCGGAATTGAATCCAGTGGTGGCGTCGGAGAGACGCGCTAGTACTTTGTCCGTCGCTAGTTTACTTGGAGACATTTTGCTTGATCCTGGCGATGCAGCGGCCCTGAATGTCGTCAACCATGGCTTGCAGGTCAGTCTCGGACGCGCCCAAAAACTGGCGCTGGTGCTTGTTTTTCCACCGTGGCGACTCGCCGGTGTTGTGGGCTGTCGCCCGCCCGGCCTCGTCGCCGTAGATCCCGATGACGATCTGGGTGCCCGGGTCCATGCGCGACCGGATGCCGATGGACACATCGCCACCTGTCGACCTGTCGAACCCGGTGCCGACAGCCAGGGCGTTGAGCATGTGCGGAGCTTTCGGGCCCATCAGGTCGACCCCGGCACGCCCGAGCGAAAGCTTGAAATCCGCGTAGGATTCGAAACGGATACCCTCGCCGCCGCGCGTGGCGATGCCGCCGGACGATCTGCCTATGCCGTACATCTCGCGGTCGAAACTCACGTCGCTCATGATGCCCAGCAGCCGGGAGACGGCCCGCTTGTTCTTCGCACGTTCAACCTTGTTCCTCCCCACCCGCCCGTTCGGGTAGTAGTAATATGGCCCGTTCTGGCTGTAGGGCTCGAACGCCTGCCCGTTGCAGTCCACGCGGTTCAGCGTACGCTCAACGATGCGCGTCCGCTGCCGCTGGGCCGCGTACAGCGCGTCGCCCTGGGTCGGGACCACATCCGCGGCGAGCTGGAGTATGTACGCGACAGGGTCGCCGCCTGACGGTGTGCGGAATGTGGCGTTGCTCATGTGATTGCGGGCGTGAAAAAGCCCGACCTTGTGGGGCCGGGCTTCGGTGTTCTGGAAATCGCTTCGGTGGTCGCCTAGTAGATGGTTTGAAACTTTCCCCGCTGCTTCGGTTCTTTGCCCGGCTTGTACTCGATGATCTCTCCGCCGTATTGGGCGACAACGGTTTGTGCCATCGCGAAGTATGAGTCAGGAGCGTACCCCTTGTATTCCGGTGGATATCCCGGCGGGTATTTGTTCAGCAATTGAGCAAGGGGGTGGCCGGCAGGAGAC
>CAITMP010000144.1 GCA_903893525.1 uncultured Acidobacteriia bacterium
ATGCGACTGCTACAGCCACGCAGGACACGAGGACAACCAGAGGCAGGAAGTCCACTTGGTAGCGGGGGACGCTCCAGCCAGTGGATGCAAGGAAAAGCAGGATCCCGGCAACGTGGGCCAAAATGATCACCAGAATGCGCCTGGCGCGGCCCGTGATCGCCACCAACGGAAGGAAGATCGCGAACGGAGCCATCCAAAGTCCTCCAACCATCGGCTCCAAAGTATAGTGCCGGGGTACGCCGCCGGGCGCGATCCGGGCAATGGATCGTACCCAAGGGAAGACCTTGGAGAACTCGGGCTCGCACCCGAGCAGGTAGTAGAGGCCCGGAACGAGGTTTTCCAGCCTCGGTCTGACGGCGGATTGGTAGGCACCGCCCAACAGATAGTTGGTGCCGAACTCGAATGGATCTTCAAACCTGGCGAAATTGTAGCCGCAAACGAGCAGGCCCGCGACCGCAAACGTTACCGCGAACGGGATGGCCCGAAGGCCGAGTTTCCTGAAGAGCTGCAGCAGAACGAGCACTCCGAGCAATCCCAAGTGCGGGCGGCAGCTGATGGCGGCACCGAAGAACAAGCCTGCCAAGGCCAGATCGCTGCGGAAATCCGATTCCCACGCCCGGGCCAGAAAATACACGCCGCCCGAAACGAAGAAGAATCCTCCACCGATGGCGATTTCATAGACCCAGACACGGTTCAGCAGGAAGGGCACTCCCTGGCAGAATCCGAGTGCGAGCAGAAGCAACAGCTCCAGGACCGGTCCCGTAGATACACCAGCCAAACGGACCAGCCGGCGCATGGCGAGGGCGGAGAATACCCAGCCGCCAAAACACATCAGGAATAGCGCGAAATTTTCCGGCAGATCGCGTTTGGTGACGAACCGCCAAGGTGCAAAAAGCAGGATCGCCGGTCCCGGGCCGTGGTAGATGTAGTAGCGCCGATTGTACAGAACGGCGTCGAAGAGCTTGAGTTCATCCGGGACGGCAGGCGACCAAGGATTCGCCTGCGCCAGGAGTTCTTTCCGAGGCTCGATTTCCAAGTACGTGTGTCCCGACACGAAGGCGCGCGCCAGAAAATTGTAATAGCCGGGCTTCTCCCCGCTCCAATCGAACTCGTGTCCGGCAGCGCGCACTCCCCACCGGTAGTAGCCGCACACCAGCAGCGCGACGCAGAAGAACGCTGCGTTCCTCCAGTGCAGCCGATTCAATCGTCGTCCCGATCCAGCGTTGAGCGGACCTTGGCCGCCAAGGCGTCGGCGGTGTAGGGCTTGCGGACAAAGGTGGTTCCGCATTCGGATTCGAGCCGCGAAAACAGCGCTTCGTCATTGAGTGCGTGAGTCACTAGAATTGGGACGGAGGCCCTCAATGCCCGCAGGTTCCGAACCGTCTGCTCGCCGGTACTGGACGAGGTATTCAGGTCTGCCAACACGAGGGAAATGCTGTATCCGACGCCTCTGAAGACTTCAACCGCATCGGCACCATCGCGGGCGGCATGTACGGTGTAGCCGCGGCGCTCCAAGGCCTCTTTCGCGAAAGTGCGAACGGTTTCATCCTCCTCCACCAGAAGGATGGTGCCGCCCTCGGGGTGCCATCCTTTGCCAGCCTCGCCGGACTCACAAACCGTATTTTCCGCAGTGGCAGGTTTCGCCGTGAGCGCGGGCAGCAGGACTTCAAAACAACTTCCAACGCCCGGTTCGCTGGTAACGCGGATTGTGCCGCCGGCGGCGCGAACAATATCGTTGGCCGCCGCCAACCCCAACCCACGTCCGGAGGGCTTGGTTGTGAAGTAAGGATTGAAGATGCTAGCCCGTGTGGCGGCGTCCATGCCTCCACCGGTATCCTCCACCCGGATTGAGACGTAGGCGCCAGCGGGGAGATCCACTGCGTCTGCAATGTCGCTTCTGAGCGCGGATACCTCGACCCAGCCAATGGAATGCCCAACCGCCTGAGCCGAGTTGAGCACCAAATTCATGACCAACTGCTGTAGTTGGGTGCTATCTGCGAGAACCATGGGCAAGTCCATTTCGAGGTCGAGCCGAAGGTCCACGCAGCGGGGGATGGCCGCCCGCATCAATTGCGCCACTTCCCTGATCAAGTTGGCAACGTCGACAGCCCCGGCCGCAAATCGACCGCGGCCGGCGAAGGCCATGAGCTGGTTGGCAAGGTCGGAAGCCCGCTCCGCGGCGCGGATGGAGAGCTGAATCGATTGGCGCGCGGCAATATTCCCCGGTATCAGGTCCCGCGGTATTTGGTCCAAGGCTTCCGAAGCATGGCCGATGGTGCCGGTCAGCAGGTTGTTGAAATCGTGGACGATGGTGGCTGCAATCCGGCTCAAGCCTTCCAGGCGGGCCGTCTCCCTTGCTTGTGATTCCAGCCTGCGGCGCTCGGAGATGTCCAGAACGAATGCAACCCAAGCGGGTGCGCCGTTCATCGCGAACTCAGAGACGGTACATTTTACGGGCACACGGCGGTTTTCGCTGGCGAGAATCTCCCCGTCGATCGCCGTGAGTCGGGACCAAGTTACATTCCCGCTGCGTAATTCCTCCGCACGGTGCCCCGAAATGCGAAGAAACTCCGGGTTCGCCTGGAGGATGCGGTCCTGGCGTCCGATGGCGACGCCGACCAAGGGATTCATGAAATACTCGTCCAGCAGCGCAGTATTATCGGGGCTGCTTTGCGGTCTAGGCTGTGGGGCTGACTCGGCCACACTGGTGATATCGCGGATGAATAGGGTTAGCCCGGCGGCGTTCGGCCAGCCCCGGAGGTCGTAGCGGCGATTGCCCGAATGTCCTCCGGCCAGCTCGCCGCGATATTCCAGATGGACAGGGGTGCGTTCCCGCATGGCTCGCGCCAGTTCCCTGTAGAGGGTAACGCCTGGTGTTTCCGGGAAAATGGTGCGCAGGCTTCGCGAGAACATCTGGCCCGGAGTCCTATTCACGAGCTGCGCGGCCCGCTGATTGGCGTACAGGCAGCGGAATTCGATGTCAACGGACATGACGGCGTCGAGGGTGCTGTCGAGCACTTCGCGCAACCGGGCTTGGGCGTGGGCAGCGCGAAATCCCTGCATCCTCAGGCGCTGCATGGCAACCGAAACAATCACGGACAGGACGAGGAATAGTAAAGCGGCTTGGCGATTGGACTGGATGAGGTCCGCCGGAGATGTCTCGATCGCGGCTGGTCGCCCGAAACCGCTCTCGTTAATCCACACGGCGGCCGCCAACAGGACCGAGGTTGCGATGATGCCCGGCTTGAGCCCGCCGTACCATGCGGCGATGACGACTCCGCCAATGAGCCCGATCCACATGCCCGGGGGGCCGGCAAAGATCTCCAGCGCACGGCTGAACATCAGCGCCAACAGGGCTGAAAGGAGGGCAACGGCAAGCCGTACTCGGCGCGAATCTGGTTGCATGGCAGGAAATTGGCCTTGACCCGAAGATCCAGTGGCCATGAGCTTCATTATGATTATGTCGCACGCCGGAAGGTGCCATGGGCCAAGGATTCCAACCCTGCGGAATGGTATGATTCGAGCGGAAGCGTACCGAAAAAATGACA
>CAITMP010000145.1 GCA_903893525.1 uncultured Acidobacteriia bacterium
CTCCCGCCACCCGCCGCGAAGGCGTTCATTTCGCCGAACTTGGACATGCCGCCCAACGCGCCCAACGCCGTGACCGAGCTCAAGCCGGCCTGCAGGAAGTCTCTTCTGGATTTGATAAACATCGTCTTTCTCCTGTATGTCTCTGTGATGGAAGCTCTTGGTGATCTGATCTTGATGCGCTAGTGCCAGACGTTGTAGTAGCCCGAGGTCAGCAGCAGGTACATCCCGGTTTGGACACGCCGCAGATTGCCGCCAGCCTCCGCCGAAACCGCAATGACCAGCGTCTGCTTCATCGCCGCCGGCATCGTGCCGTGTGTGAACGTGATGTCCAGTGCGTCAACCAAGGCCGACGGCGTTCCCGCCAGAGCCGCCAGCGGAGTCAAATCCACCGTGGCACCCGGTCCCGAGGTCTGCACCAATGCCGAGTAGTTGTAGAAGAAGCCCGACACGAAGTTTGCCCGGTACACAGCCGTGAAGGGGGAGTAGATATGGAATTCGGGCCCGATTGCCTGCGTGCCCGGAATCGTGTAGAAGGGCGAGTAGTAGTTGAACACGCTGGGCGCGTTGTAGATGTCCTCGCCCATGGAACGCAGGTCACCGGCGAAGTAGTTCTGGTCATTGACGGTGGCCGAAAGCGCCCGCATGATGCCGCTGATGTAGAGCGCGGGTTCCTGCAGGTGCCCGTCCATTTGTTGGTCCTGTCCTCCGGCATCGTTGGCGCGAGCTTCCACGTCCATCAGGACCGCAGTGACCACGGCCTTCAAGTCGCCCCTCACACCGTTCCCGTTGTCGTTGAAAGCGGCAGCGACGCGCCCCACATATGCCGGTGTCGGATTGCTCTTCACCAGGTGCTGGATCATCTGTTTGGCGAAATACGGCCCCACATTCGGGTGGTTGAAGATGTTGTCCAGAGCCGCGTCCAAATCCGCCTGGGCCGTCAGATTGGCGGGCACCACGTACCCGTTGAGAAGCGTTTTGGAGCCCGTGTCGTGGTAATTGGCATAGTTCACCATCGGAGCGCCCGTATAGATGTAGTTGCCAAAATACCCAGTCTTGCCGGGAGCTGGCGCGTAGCTCCAACCCGTGAACACCCGCGCAAATTCCGCAATCGTCTGCTGGGTGTACGCGGGAAGCGGAACTCCGAGCGCGTCCACTTGAGGCGTGCCGTCGGGATTCAACAACGCTGTCCCGATCGAGAACAACTGCAGAATTTCGCGGGCGTAGTTCTGGTTGGCCACCACCGTGCCGTTGGCATTGCCCTTCGGACTATTGGCCATGTCGAGGTATTCGCCCATCACTCCGCTCAGTGTGACGTCGCCCAGGATCTGCCGGAAGTTGCCGAAGGCGTTGGCCGTCAGCATGTCCTGAAAAGTCTGCATGTCGGTCTGCCAGGTAATTTTGTTGAGCGACGTTACAAAGAATTGGCTCAGTACAAACGCAACCCTCTGCCGCAGCTGGTCGGGGTTGGTGACGGCGTTGGCGATGAAGCGGGGTCCCATGCTGCTGGAATTTCCCAAGTTCTTGAAGTTCGAGGTCATCGGCATCGCGAATTGCTCGTTCAGCCAGCCTTGGAAACCCACCTGCTGCACATACTGGGCGTCCGCCGGGCTCGGTCCGAAAGCCGCCTGCTCCAGAAAGCGCCGGGCTGCCGCAGCGGAAACCAAGGGATTCGCCACACCAACCTGCACCGTGAATGGCACGGAACCGATGGGACCGTTCGAAACCACGATGCTGTTGGTGCCCCCAACCGAGGCGTAACCGGATATGTTCAGCTGTGTCGATGAAACGTAGGAGCTCGAAAGGTTGTTGCCGCCCAGTTTCACCGTGGACGTATTGTTGAAGCCCGTGCCGGTAACGGTGGTGGAAAACACTCCGATCGGTATCGGCGACAATCCAACCGCACTGACCGTCGGCGGCACATTGCTCAGAATCGTGACCGTCGCGGAACCGGTCTTGCTGCTTGCATCGGTTGCGGTGATCGTGACCGTGGCCGGATTCGGCACCTGTGCCGGAGCGGTGAAGAGGCCCGAGGCGCTGATGGTCCCCGCGCTTGCCGTCCAAGTGACCGCCTGAACCGTCGAGTTGAACTGCTGGGTCATGCCCTGCACCACGCTGACTGTGGACGGGGAGACAACGGGAGCAGAGCCCGCGTTGCCGCCAGGAATCGTAAGATTCAGCATGTTCGAGGGCAGGGACGTCGTGTTTTTGACGTAAACCTGCCCGCTCATTCCAGCCGTCACGTACCCATTCACTGTTACCTGGGTAGGGGAAACATAGGTTGTGGACGTGCTCACGTTCCCGTAGTAGCCCCACGCGCCGGGTTGGAAGCCCGATCCATAGACTTGGAGCGTCATATAGCCGCCCGAAACCGAAACCGCGAGGCTCGTCAACGTCGGGCCAGGCGCTTTGATATTGATGCCGGTGGAACCGGAAACGTGGAATCCATCATGGACACCGCGAGAACCGATACGTACGTGCTCGCCGGCATCGCGGCGGGAGCCGTATACAAACCGTTTGCGTCGATGGAACCCGCGCCGACGACGGACCACTTGACGGCGGCATTGGCGAGACCCGTGACGGTTGCCGTCATTTGACGGGACGCGCCGATACCCACCGATTCATTGCTCGGCGTCACCACAATGGAGCCTGCGCCGAACAAGGGCGCGGCAGCCAGCAGGGCGATGCCGATCCTCCGAATTGCTTGTGTGTTTCGCATTGTTTTCTGTGCCCCCGGGTCGCCTTGGACAACCGTGAGTGCCCGGGTGGAATATCCTCCATTCGGCAGGGCGCAGAAACACGAAGTTTTTTTAACGGTGCGAGAAAAAAAATTGCTACGCGGCTGGAGCTTCCATAAATCGCCGCAGCCAGGCATTGGCGAGTCGGATTTCGCGGTAGACCGTTTGGACCGACATCGACATGACCTCCCCAGCCTCTTCAGCCGACAAGCCGCCGAAGTAGCGGAGTTCCACCAGCTTGGCCTTCTTGGGGTCCTGCTGGGCCAATGCCGTCAGCGCGTCGTCCAAGGCGATCAGATCGCCCGCGCGCTCCTCGGCGGCGTCGATCCCCTCGTCCAGCTGGAGCGGACGCTTCCCTCCCCCGCGCTTGGTGGCATTTCGGCGGCGGGCGTGGTCGACTAGGATCTGTCGCATGACCTGCGCCGCGACACCGCTGAAATGGGCCCGGCTTTCGTAGTCGGGCTGCTCCTGTCCCGCCAAGCGCACATAAGCCTCGTGGACGAGAGCGGTTGGTTGGAGGGTGTGCCCGGAGCTTTCGTTCCGGAGGTAGCTGTCGGCAAGGCGACGCAGTTCCGCGTAGACCAAGGGCATCAGCTGGTCGAGTGCGGCTTTATCACCATCGCGAAGATGCCGGAGAAGCTGGGTAAAGGGTGCGGTCTCAGCCAACCCACCATTGTAGCGGCGAAATACCGCAGCCCTTCACCAGCTACTTCTAGCAGGGCGAGCGGAAACTGCGCTGCAGGTGGCGCAGCGAGAGCGCCAACACGCCTAGCGCACCTACGAAAAAGGTGCCTGGTTCCGGTGTGTCGGGTGGCGGTATGCATGCCCCTGTTGGCGGACACGGAGGAGTATCCCAGTCGACCTCGCCCGGTATCGTCCCAACGAAGCCGGAGCGCAACTCAACTATTGGTGCCAACCCCGCGGCACCCGTGCCTGAGTTGAATGAAACCGTCTCCAGCATCCAAGTTCCCGGCGAGATATCCCCGGTGGTTCCGTTGAGTACACCCAGATCCCGAGACGAGGATTCTGCAGTGCGGATGGTGATTTGGAACGTGTTCGGCGTCGCCTCCAGAGCCTGGCTCCGACGGCCAACACCGATAGTGAAGCTGTAATCCGTGTTGTCCGCCAGCGTGTAGGAGAGCTGCTGCCACACATCGCCGTTGCCCGTCATACCAAGCATGGCTTGGCCGGTATATGGTTCCAAGTCGGGGGCACCGGTCCATATCCACCCGCCACTGATGCCGCCCACCTTGTTCCATCCCTCCACGGGATACAACCACTGCATCAGCGGGCTGCAGCAGGAGTTGGTGTAAGCCGGATGGATTTCAAACCCAAGGTTGTATGCATAAGGACTCAGCTCGAAGCCCCCGGCATACGCCGTACCCAAGGACAGCGTTGCCGCGCAAACTGTCCCTGCGAGAAAGACTTGCTTCGTCATTTCGATGTTGCTCCTTTTCCGCCGGAACCTGTGAGTCCCGGTCGTTGGGGAGAATGCACCTGGGATGCCAGAATGTGTACCATGCGGGCTTGCGGCGCATACTTCCATGATGATAGAATTATCGAAAGATGACACCGCCCACCGATGACGAGATCACCAGATTTGCCGACATGTTCTCCGCCATGGGCACCGGCCCACGGCTCCGAATTATGCGTTTGCTTCTCTCGGCACACCCTGACGGTCTTGTCGTAGGGGAAATTGGCCAGGAGTTGGGTATCGCAGCTTCCACCCTCTCCCACCACCTGGAAAAGCTGAAGAACGAGGGGCTCGTGCGGGTCCGGCGCGAGGGAACCTTTCTCTGGTACTCGGCCAACGCCGATGTCCTGAAGGAACTCCTCGGGTTCCTCTACGCCGAATGCTGCACCAGGAACCAAGCCGTGGAGCCCCACTCGTTCGTACAAATTGGCTGTTGAAAAGGAGTACGGAATGCAAGTCAGGGAAGTTGTCAAAGAGAAGTACGGACAGGCCGCCTTGCGCGTCCGCTCGGGAGGCACCTCCTGCTGCGGCTCGGGACCGACCTTGGAACGGAGCTGTGACCCCATCACCTCGAACCTGTACGACGCCGTGCAGACCGGCACCTTGCCGGAGACGGCGGTTCTCGCGTCGCTTGGTTGCGGCAATCCCACGGCACTGGCCGAACTGAAATCCGGCGAAACGGTTCTCGACCTCGGCTCCGGCGGCGGCATCGACGTCCTGCTCTCGGCGCGCCGCGTCGGCCCCACCGGCAAGGCCTATGGCTTGGACATGACCGACGAAATGCTCGCCCTCGCCCGAGAAAACCAGCGCAAGTCCGGCCTGGAGAACGTGGAGTTCCTCAAGGGCGAAATCGAGCACATCCCGCTGCCCGACAATTCCGTGGACGTCATCATCAGCAATTGCGTGATCAATCTCTCTGCCGACAAGGACCGGGTCCTGCGCGAGGCATTCCGGGTTCTGAAGCCCGGCGGACGCTTCGCCGTTTCCGACGTGGTGACCCGGGGCCAAGTTCCCGATTCGGTGCGGGAGAACATGCTGCTCTGGGTCGGATGCATCGCCGGTGCACTCGACGACTACCAGTACGTTGCAAAACTGGCGCGCGCCGGATTCGGCGCCATCGAAATTGAACCCACGAGGGTCTACAACATCGAGGACGCCCGTGGTTTCCTCACCGGCCAGGGCATAGATGTGGACCGGATTGCGCCCCTCGTTCAGGACAAGTTCATGAGCGCCTTCATCCGCGCCACGAAGCCGAATCCCTGCTGTGCGCCGGGGTGCTGCTCGTGAGCATGTCGCGGCGGCTCTCTGCTGAAGCGGTAGGCACGGCGCTCCTCCTCGCGACGGTGGTGGGATCCGGGATCATGGGCGACCGGCTGGCAGGCGGCAACGTCGCAATTGCACTGCTAGCCAACACGCTGGCAACCGGGGCGATGCTCGCGGCATTGATCCTGACTTTCGGACCGATATCCGGAGCTCAATTCAATCCGGCGGTCACACTCTCGGTCGCCTCGCAGGGCCAAATGGCCTGGCGGGACGTTCCAGGCTACCTGGCCGCCCAGTTCGCCGGAGCGTTCGCTGGCGTCGCAACGGCACATTTGATGTTCGGGGAACCGCTCTTCGCAGCATCGCAACATGTGCGCGCGGGAGCCCCGCAACTCTTCAGCGAATTCGTGGCCACATTCGGACTCCTGTCCATCATTTGGGGATGCGTGCGGAATCGACCCACCGCAGTCCCCTACGCCGTAGCAACCTACATCACCGGAGCGTACTGGTTCACGGCCTCCACCTCGTTCGCAAACCCGGCTGTCACCGTCGCGAGGGCGGCAACCAACACATTCGCAGGCATCCGGCCCGACGATGTGCCCGGTTTCGTAGTCGCCCAGTTCCTCGGAGCCGCCACCGCAACCCTCCTGTTCCGCTGGCTCCTGCCCCAAACAACGTCCAAATAAGGAAACACATGAACTCCAAGAAACGAGTCCTGATTCTCTGCACCGGCAATTCCGCACGCAGCCAGATGGCCGAGGGCCTGCTCCGCCACGATGCCGGAGACAAATTTGAAGTCGAGAGCGCCGGCACCAAGCCGAGCCTGGTCCGCCCCGAGGCCATCGCCGCAATGGCCGAACTGGGCATCGACCTCACCACACACCGCTCCAAGTCCGTCACCGAGTTCGAGGGCCAGCATTTCGACACCGTGATCACCGTTTGCGACCACGCGCGGGAATCCTGCCCCGTTTTCTTCGGAGAAGCTGAGCGACTGCACCACAGCTTCCCCGACCCGCTTTCCCACGGCTCCGAGGAGGAACGATTGGCCTCCTTCCGCATGGTTCGCGACCTGCTGCGCCCCTACTTGGCCGAATTCGCAGCCCGCTAGAGTTGCAATCCGCTCCAGTCTAGGCCTTGGCAAACGGATTATCGTCGGCGCTGGGTCCGTAGATGGAGGGTACCTTGCCGCCCATAGGCCGGATGTAGGCGGACAATTGGCCCCGGTGGTGGATGCTGTGGTGGATGGCGAAGGCCAGAATTCCTGCGGCTGGCTGCTGGATGAACCCGAAGCAGTCCAGGATTTTGGCCGCCTCGTCCGGGGTGTAGGCTGCAAGCCGTTCCGTTAACCCGGCCATAGTCGCCGCATACCAGGCCGAAACCTGCGCCGGAGAAGTGGCGTCCGCTGGCCTCTCCGGCATTTTGCCGAAAACGCCACTGAGGATGCCTTCCAGAAACATCACGTCAGCCGAGGCGAGGTGCCAGACCAACTGATCGGCAGTCATGCATTTTTCTGACGGGCGATAGTCGAGGTTGGCGTTGGGAGTTGCCGCAATCACCTTCGCGGTGGTGGCTGTCTCCTGGCGGAGATGCGGGAGAACGGA
>CAITMP010000146.1 GCA_903893525.1 uncultured Acidobacteriia bacterium
TAACCAGTTTCGGACAGCCTCAAGCTTGAACGTTTTCTCGAACTTCCGACGCGTTTTGGCAGATGATTGTTTGTTGATGGATTCCATGGTACTCGATCTCCCTTACTAACTGTCCGAGAAATCGAAGCAACCTCAGGCCCTGATTTCGGCTGCAAGTTGGCGGAGAAATCATAGCGCGTAAAGGCAGGTTGAAAAGTGCGGCGGATGGCGGTCCAAAAGTGCGGCGCCCATCGGCAAAACAGAGCGTGGAGGAAGGTGCCTGCGAACGGATCTTAGTCCCCATTGACGTCCAGAACCCAATGGGATGCAATTGGAGCTCAGCGAACCGCGGCGTCACGCAACCCACTGCTAAAATGCTCGTCTGGACCACTCAGTTTCCGATTCTTCCCAACCGCAGCATCGACGACTTGCTGACTGTCTGCCGGAAGTGGATGATCGGGTCACCACATTACGCATCTCTTGGTGTGGACCTTCCTGCGAGCGTTGACGGGGATATCGCCACCATTTCGAACGGCATTCACTCGGTGGCGATTGCGAAGTTCAAAATCGGTACAGAGTCTCATTGTGGGTTTCGCCACGGCTGGCAGGATAACGACAGTCGCGACTGGATGACCGAGGTCTGCGGTTGGCACAGCGGGAGCAGGTTCCTTGTCGGTATCCATCTACACTGCGCTACCTCGGATACCGGGATGCGGCTCCCAAGGCCCAACAAGCCATACGTTGTCCGCCAGATCTTGGAGGATCTCGGAGGCGACCTTGATGTGGATTTTCCCGTCTCCGACAAACCCCAGAATCTAGCCGAAGCAGACATCGACATTGCAGTCAGGCTGCTCCAAGGGGAAACCGATCACTATCTTCCTGTGATTTACGCGAGTTCGACTTGGCAAGGCCGACCGCCTTTCGACTCAATCAAACTCGCACAATGGGCTTCCGGGATGGCGCACGTTGTGACCGAACCGTCGCGCCGCTTTTCTTTTCTGCTTGCTCAGAAGGTCGGCCGGATCAATCCGTATGAAGGGGCCGTTTCAATCTTTTGGCCTAGAGGTGGCGGACGAGCCACTCGCTTCTTTCCTTACGACTATCCGAACGAAGTCCGATTTGCATCCGACATTGCCAACGCGGTTCGGATGGCACTTGCCGGGAGAAGACCCGATCACCGCTGCAGTTGGGATTTTGTAAGAGGTCTAATCGTCCACAAAAAAATCGAAACCCTTAGGCGAGAAGGAAAAGCAGGAGTCGAGGAGTACATTGATAAATTCGACGACGAGCTTCAGTTAACCAAGCGACGACTGGAAGATGCCGAAATCGAAATTGGGCGACTCAAGGCGGAACTCGCGAATCGCGCCCGTGGCGAGCGCTTCTATTCAGACGGCCTTCTCGCGCAAGGTTCAGAACGAGACCTCTACGCCGGTGAGCACAGAGACATACTTGTCCGCGCCCTAACCATTGCCCACGATAACTCCCAGCCTGACGGAAGAGTGAGGGACGTGCTTGCGGCGCTCATCAAGGCGAATCGCCCTACCGGCGAAAGCAAACGTATCGAAGACGGAATTCGTGATGCTTTAAACGGATGCGACGATCTTGGCAGGAAGGAGTGGCGTGGGCTCGAAGACCTGGGCTTTTCAATTTCAGGGGACGGCAAGCATCTGAAATTGGTCTTCCGTGGAGATGATCGGTATACATTTGCGATGTCGAAAACCGGGAGTGATTGGCGGGGAATGAAGAATTGGATTTCCGACGTGACCAAACGCCTCTTCAGGTGAGCTGCTTGGAATTTTCTGTTCCAGCCCACCCGCTGAAGCCCGACAAGCTTTGTTCAGGTTTCCATTGGCTGACTTGGACGGGATGGATTTGATATTCCCGGGCAATCCCCGCGACCGTCTTTTCTCCGGTCAATGCTTCCAGTCCCACCTGCGCCTTGAACGAGGCCTGA
>CAITMP010000147.1 GCA_903893525.1 uncultured Acidobacteriia bacterium
CCCAGTTCTCCCCGCCACGCGCTCGTGCTACGTGTGCGGGACCGCAAACCCGCTTGGGTTGCGAATCGGATTCCACATCGCCGGCCAGGCAGCAGAGTCGCACTTCAGCTTCCGGCCGGAGTTCTCTGGATTCCGCGACACCGTCCACGGCGGGGTGATTTCCACCGTGCTCGACGAGATCATGGTTTGGGCCATTGGCATCGAATCGGGGAAGTTCGTGTATTGCGCCGAGCTGACCGTGCGCTTTCTGCGTCCAACGCCAACCAAGACTCCTGTCATCGCGCGTGGTGAAGTCACCGAGAACAAGCGCAACCGCCTGTTCGTCGCCCGCGGCGAACTCCGCAACGAAGCCGGCGACCTGCTCGCCGAATCCACCGGCAAATACCTGCCGGTTCCCGAGGCGGTTACGGATGCCGTGCTGGAGGATTTCCAGGACGGGATTCCGGCGTTTTTTCAGAAGAACCTGCGTTCACCAACGGACGGCTAAGGACGTGACCGGGGATAGGTTTGGCGGGGCGACGCCTGCCCCACGAACTGGACCGCCGACCGGGTGGAATCCCCGTACGAAGCCTTGATGGAATATCCGGATGGGTTAGCCGAGTAGCCCAGCGCCTGGGCACCAGAAGGTTGAACCGGCACGGCACGGAGATGCGTTGGAACCAGGCGGTCCAAGCGGTCGGGAATCTCGCCCTCATGGACCCTGCGCCAGCGCTCCACAGCCACGGCAGTTAGAGCGCACCGCACCCGGGCCACCGATTCCAGGTGCCGATTCCAGAAGTCATGAAGGAGATTCTGCCGGTTCACGATTTCCGAGTGGCCTAGCACCAAACGAAACGAGCCTTTGTCTCCGGCGGTTGAAATCACCCGGGGCTCGGTGGCTTGGAACACTTCGACTGGTTTTGCGGCGACCTGTGCGAAGTGGTCCACCGCATCCAGGAGTTGGAGTAGATCGCGAGCCGGGATACCGGAGCCCTTGTAAAGCTTCAGGAAGGACTCCACCAAAGGCCGGGCACGCCAATTTACCCAACCGCCAAAAACGAATTGTTCGGCCCAAATCTCCCTATAACTCTGCAGGATATGGACTCGAAGTCCTTGGATTGCGAAGGAAGCGCCCAGGCTCTCCTCCTGAAAGTCGAGTTCGTGCTGGAGCAATTCGAGGGACTCTACAGACACCGAACCGCTGGAGAGGAGCACCTCAAGTTCTCGAAGATATCCGTCTAGGATCCAGACATGATCCAGGTAGCTGCCCTCGGAGGGTGCGCGTCCCAACATGCGAAGGATACGCAGCCCCGAAGCCAGCGCCCGCGCCGCTTCATCCGGGCGCCCTCGAAGCAGCGCGACGTCGCATTCAAGACGCAGGACACCCAATCCCTCACGGAAAACGCGCTGAAACGCGTAGAGCGTATGCCCGTCGTCGAGGGCGCTTCCCACTGCGATGCTGAAGCGGCTTCGCCGGGGATCGGAGATGGAATGAAGAACCTCCAACGACGCTCGGTTCGCGACAAGTTCAACCACCGCATTCGTGACGACCGAAGGGTCCCTTTTGATCGTCTCGTCGAGATAATAGAAATCAAGCAGGTTGGTTCGATTCAGGTGCTTCCAACTCAGTGACGCCTTCCCCAATTTCAGCGCCTCATTTTCTTCGTCGGGAACTTTTGGATAGCTCTGATCCAACTCCTCAGGCGTCGTCGGAATTCCTGCCTTTCGATACGTCGCAAGCCTCCGCTCCAATCCTCCTGGGCCACGGCCGAAGAGGATCACCAGAAGCAACGCCACCAAGGCAATTCCCGCGATCCAAAAGAAACTTCGGCCCCTCCCTGACCTCTGACTGATCATGTGGCGAGACTGGCCAAGAACGATCGACCCCGGGAGCAAAAACGAACCCCTGTTCCATCTCCCTCCTGCTTTCCTGCCTTCCTAATTCAATCTACCAGGCCGGCAGGATGCCTGCGCTACGGACCGTCTGAAGACGGAACTCCGAACGGTGTGACCGGACTCGGGGGACGTTCCGAAGCGCGATCTCCGATCCCCATCTACGAACTTCGATCTCCGATATACTCTGCGTCTCTGCGGTTCTAATGCCTCACCCGCGCGGGCGTCAGAAAACCCCAAGCAACCGTGCGGAGGCCACGGCGGCAAAGATCAGGATTAGATTGTCGAAACTCTTTTGCGGGATCACCGACACGATCTTGCGACCTAGAAACAAACCCGCGGCTATGAACGGAATAAGCAATGCATTGAAGAGGAGTGAATTGGTGCCAATGAGGCCTAGCTGGGCGCTGAAGGGGATCTTGATGAGATTGATCAGCAGGAAGAACCACGCC
>CAITMP010000148.1 GCA_903893525.1 uncultured Acidobacteriia bacterium
GAAGCCTACCTGACAGGCCCGTACCGGGAGACGATCCGGGAACGGCTGCACCGGATTCGCGACCGGCATGGGCTGGCCGTTGGGATGGCACCGTACGAGGACGACGCAGTCAGCGCGTTGCCAGCCCAATCGTCATTTCCTTGGTAGACGGTTCCAGCTGTCATCCGACTGTTTTGCCACCTTCACGATCTGTTCACGCCACGATGACCATCATGGAGCATGAAGCTTGTTCTCGCCTTGCTCGCAGTCGCTGCGGTGCCAATTTTTGCCCAGGTGGACCGCGCAGCTCTCAACGGTACAGTCACCGATCCGACGACCAGTGTGGTCGCGGGAGCCCGGATCACTGTTGTCTCCACCGCGACCGGATTTCGTCGCGAGACCTCTACGGACGGCTCCGGCACCTACCAGATTCCCAGCCTGCCCGTCGGCTCCTATGTGGTGACGGTTTCAAAGGCAGGCTTCAAGGCGACCGAGTTCAAGGATGTCGAGCTGGCGGTTGGCCAACCGCGCACCTTGGACGCGCGCCTATCCGTCGGGTCGGTTTCGGAATCGGTCGAGGTGCAGGCGGAGCTGGATCCACTGAACCGGACTTCGGCTGAGGTCGGCGGCTTGATCGAGGCCGAGCAAATCAAAGCCATCCCGGTGAGCGGTCGAAACTGGGCCAGCTTGATGCTTCTGGTGCCGGGAGCGGTCAATTACGGCGACGGTTCGCAGCGCTCCATCCGGTTCAACGGGCACTCGATCGACGACGCGAACTACACGTTCGACGGCATCGACAACAACGGAGTCCAGGAGCAGACGCAGAAGGCCGAGACAAGGCTCAATATTTCGCTCGATTCGATTGCCGAGTTCCGCGTCAGCACCGCCGTCTACACGGCTGAAAGCGGCGCGGCGGGCGGTGCCCAAGTGCAGGTGGTTTCGAAAACCGGTGGGAACGCGTTCCACGGGGGCGGCTTCTATGCGTTGCGCAACGACGCGCTGGACGCCCGGTCTCCCTTCGACGGTGCCACGATTCCGCCGTTCACGCTGCACCAGTTCGGTGCCAATCTGGGCGGGCCGATCAAGAAGAACAAGGCATTCTTCTTCATGAACTATGAGGGACTGCGCCAGAAGCTCGGCATTACGCAGACCAGTTTTGTGCCAAACGCTGCTTTCCGGGCGAGCGTCATCGCCAAGTCTCCGCTGCTGAAGCCTCTGATGGACGCCTATCCGGTTGGACAGACGAAGCTCGATGGCACCACCGACCAACTCGCGCTGGTGGCCAATAACTCGGTCCGGGAGGATTCGGGCATGATCCGGTTCGACTACCGGTTGAACGACAAGAACACGCTCTACGCGCGGTACAACACGGACGACGTCTACATCGACAACCCGACCGACGCGCTCGGATCCCACAACGTGGTGCCGCACGTGCCTACCAACGCGGTGCTCTCATTTGCGCACATTTTCTCGCCCGCCGTCTTCAACGAGGCCAAGGTCGGCATCAACCGGGCGAATTACCACAATTACAGCTACGGCATCGCGCCGGTTGCGGTGAGCGTGTCCTCCGCCTCTTTCAGCGGTCTGACGAACACCTCGCTCGACACCGAGGTTGGGACCACGTTTTCATACTTGGACAATCTGAGCGTCGTCAAGGGACGCCATACCCTGAAGTTCGGGGTCAACGTGCTGCGCGTGCGGTTGAACAATTCGGGCAACACGCTGACGACCCAGTCGCTGAGCTATGCGAGCGCGGACGATTTTATTGCCAACAAGGCGGCTTCGGCGACGTATCTGCAGGGCGAGGGGGTAGTCGGCAACCGGCGGACCTTCTACCAGGGGTATGCGCAGGACGAATTCAAGGTGACGGCGAACCTAACGCTCAACTTGGGCCTGCGGTACGAGTTCTACTCGGTCTCGCATGAGATCCTGAACCGGTCCGCCGTGGTTGACATTCAGGGTTGCGGCGGCTTCTGCCCCAAAGGTACGCCTTACTACGACCCGAACACGAAGGATTTCGGCCCGCGGATTGGTCTGGCCTGGGCTCCGGCGGCCCTGCATGGCAAGACTACGGTCCGTGGCGGTTTCGGCATCTATTACGGCGGCAACCAGAACGACGATTTCAGTGATCCGGCCGAAAGCGCCGTACCCCGTTACACCCTCGCCTCGAGCGATTTTCCCGCGTTGGCCTACCCGCTGACGGCGTTCCTGGATCCGAAGAACCAGTTGTTCAGCCCGAAGGCGCTGGACCGCCACCGCAAGGACCTCTCCTACAATAACTGGGATGTTGTTGTGCAGCACGAGTTGGGGCACGATTTTGTGGCACAGGTTTCCTACATCGGAGGCGAGGGCCACCACCTCTTCAGCAAGTACACCATCAATCTAATCAACCCGGCGACTGGGAAGCGCACGCTCACGAACTTCGGCTCGTTCGGCTTCAAGACCAACGACGGCAACAACAACTTCCACACTCTGCAGACGCAGTTGCAGCGCCGCTTCACCAAGGGCATGCTGCTGCAGGCCAACTATGCCTGGTCGCACGGTATCGGCGACGCGTCCATCGGGTCCGGGGAGGCGGTTGCGTTCCAGAACCAAGGGTGCCGGGCTTGCGACCGCAGCAGCACCAACATCGATGTTCGGCAGGTACTGACCGTGAACGGTGTCTATCAATTGCCGGTATTCCGCAGCAACCGCTGGCTCGGCGGCTGGGAAGTGGCTGGGATCGGCAGCGCCCGCACGGGGCTTCCGGTGAACATCACGCTTTCGCGTGCTGCAGGCGCTTTGCTGGACGGCAACACTTCGGGGCAGCGTCCGAATCTGGTGCCAGGGGTATCGATCTACGCGGCGAACAAGAGCATCACCAATTGGTTCAATCCGGCGGCATTTGCGGCTCCGGCCAACAATACTTGGGGGAACCTGGGCCGGTATGTCGGGACGGGGCCGGGTGCCGTGGAGGTGGATTCCTCGCTGCAGAAGAAATTCCGGGTGACCGAAAAGCTGGCGATCAACTTCCGTGCGGCGGCGTTCAATTTGTTCAACCACCCGGAATATAAGATTCCGGCATCCAGTGTCGGGTCGGTAACCGGCACCGCGCCGAACCTGTCGATCAAGCCGACCGCCACGTTTGGGCGGATTACGGGGATTTTGAACACCGGCGCAACCGGGACTGGGGCACCGCGGCGGATCGAGTTCCAGTTCCGGGCTGAGTTCTAGGTTTCGGGCTGCACGCGGGCTTGGGCCCGTGCGTCACGGGTAATGTGATTCGGTTGGTACTGATTGCCTTTCTGCTCGCCGCCAACGCATCCGCTGCGGTGGTCCAAGGCGTGGTGCTGGACGACGAGACGGGGTACGTTTTAGCGCGGACGACGGTGTCCCTCGTTCCGCTCCCCGGAACGCAGGCGGGGACCGCAACGCTTCGCACCGGCGAGAGGGGGGCGTTTTCGATCTTGGGCGTGCGTCCGGGTTGGTATGTCCTGCGTACCAGTCGGCGGGGTTTTGGAGATGCCGAGGCGGGCCAGGTGAAGCCGGGACGTCCCGGGACCCCGTTCGAAGTCACATCGGACGGGCCGGGTCCATTTCTTCAGGTCCGAATGCGTCGGTTGGCAGCGGTGACCGGTTCAGTTGTGGACGAAAACGGCGTCGGTATCGCGGACTGGCCTGTCAGCATTTACGTCCGCAAGCCGATACGGAGGCTGTTGGAGGTCAAGACCGACGACCGTGGCGATTTCCGAATCGGGGGCTTGGATCCGGGCACTTACGTCGTGCGTTCGTCCGCCGGAATACTGGAGGACGAATCGGGTCTGCTGCCAACCTGGCACAAATTCGGAACGGCTTTGGAGAACGCTGAGGTCCTGCGGCTGCGGCTGGGTGAAACACGTCGCGACGTGGTGGTGCACCCGGTTCCTGGGAAGTTGCTGCGGATGACGGGCACGTTTTATTCACCAGTGCCCGCGACTCTAACACTGATCACGGACACGGGGCGGCGTCTGGTAGCGTCCACCGGTGGCCAGCTGAACCTTCCTTTCGAGGCCGCATCCGTGCCGCCGGGCCCCGTGGAGTGGGTGGTCGAGGGCAACGGCTGCGGCTCCTACAACCGGATGATCGTGGACAAGGATGCGGCGGGATTGCGTTTCGCGTGCGGCCCGCTGTATCCGCCTTTCATCGAGTGGCGTGGATTGGACGCACGATACGGGTTGGCGTATCCGATCCTGGTCCGGCGGGTGGACTTGGACGGGACCGGAGCTGGCAGGGCTCTCAAGAGCGGCGAGGCGCTGCCGCCGGGCCGCTGGGAGTTCGCCGTGCAGTTGCCGCCACAGATGTACATGCTGGGTGTATCGGCGCAGATGGCGGGGGAGGCCTCGACACGCAACGACGGGTGGTTCGGGTTGACATTGGGCAACCAGGCACGCCTGACTTTTACGGGCTCGAAGAGGCCGGCTGCAATATCCGGGACTGTTGCGACGCAGGGCCATCCGGTGGCCGGAGCGACTGTTTACTTGGAGTGGTTCGACCAGACGAGCCGGGAACGGTTGCAGTTGTGGTCGGTGCGGTGCGATTCCCAAGGAAGATTTTCGGCTGGCGGCCTGGCCCCGGGATCCTACCGGATGCTGGCCAGTTTCGATTTCGACCCGGACGACCCGTTCGCGATGGAACGCGCGCAGACGTTATCCGTCAAGGAAGGCGAGACGCAGTCCGTGAGCTTGGAACTGTTCCTACAATAAGCTGGAATATTGGCTATGCGTACGACTTCCGCCGCCTTTGTGCTGGCACTACTCTTTTCCGGTTGCGGCAACGCTCCGGCTCCGAAACCGGTGCCAGAATCTCCACCGGCAAAACCCCCTGCCAAGATCACGCAATTCTATTCGTCAACGCCAGTCGTCGCCAAGGGTGCCAAGGGGCAGCTCTGCTATGGGGTGGAGAATGCGTCGAAAGTGGAGCTGAATCCCCCTGTGGAAGAAGTTTGGCCGACCCCGACGCGCTGTTTCGACGTGGATCCGGTTGCGCACAGTAAATTTACGCTGACCGCGATCGGTGCCGACGGGAGCCGCGATTCCAAGACGGTGTCCTTGCGGGAGTCCGGTCCGGCACCGCGGGTGTTTGATCTTTGGGCGAGCAGCCTGAACGTGCGTCCCGGTGAGGAGGTCAAGGTCTGTTTCAAAGTTCAGAACGCCAAGGAAGTCACAGCCGGGCCGGGCACGTTTTCCAAGGAAACAAATTGCATCACCGACCGTCCTAGTAAAACCACCACGTACAAGCTGGTGGCGCACGGTGCGGACGGACAGGAAGACAGCGGGTCGATTCCGGTCACGGTAAAGTAAGGCGGGCCGCGAAAACTTGAAGCGTCCCTCAGTGGCCTATAATCATGAATAACGTGACGAACCCACCCTCCACACTCGTTCGAACTGCGGGCCGGATGGCCATGGCCCTGATTGTGTCGGTCGGCTTGGGCACTGTTGCCTGCGCACCGCAGGAACCGGCGCGCAAGGCCGTGAAAGACGACAAGGACCGCAAGCCTGCGCCGGAGTTTGAGTTGAAGGATGCCTCGGGCAAGGTTGTCCGGTTGGCGGATTACAAGGGCAAGGTCGTGCTCATAGACTTTTGGGCCACTTGGTGCGGACCGTGCGCGATTGAGATTCCGTGGTTTGTGGAGTTCCAACGCAAGTACAAGGACCAAGGTTTCGAGGTGCTGGGCATTTCGATGGACGATGATGGCTGGAAGGCCGTGACACCATTCGTGGCCGCCAAGAAGATCAACTACAGGGTGGTCCAAGGGAGCGATTCCACGGCGGACCTGTACGGTGGAGTTGAGGCTTTGCCGACAACGTTCGTGGTCGACCGCGACGGGCGGATTGCCTCCGTGCATATCGGGCTCTCCAGCAAGAAGGATTTTGAAGATGCGATTGAAAACCTACTTTCCCATGCCGGTTCCGGCAAAGACGGCGCTGGCGCTAAGCCTGGCCTTTAGCGTTCTGACCGCCTCGGCGCAGATGGCCCCGGTGTTGACCGTTGCGCCCCAGCCTACCGTCAAGGTGGCCAAAGGTGCCACGGCGAAGATTACTCTGACGGCCTCTTTGCCGAAGGGTTATCACGCGAACACGAACAAGCCGACCGAGCAATATTTGATTCCGATGACGTTGAAGTGGACTGCGGGTCCGCTGCAGATGGAGGGGATCGATTATCCGAAGGGAGCTTTGGAGAAGTACGAGTTCTCCGAGAAGCCCATCGCGGTTGTCACGGGCGAGTTTTCGATTGTGACCACGTTCAAGGTACCTGCCGGGGCTTCCAATGGTCCGGCGGCGCAGGTGGGTGCCCTCCGGTACCAGGCGTGCGACAGCAAGGCCTGCTATCCGCCGAAGACCGTTCCGGTGAACGTTACCGTGCAAGTGGAATAGAAAAGAAAAGGACCAGTCGGGTGCCGACTGGTCCTTTTCTTTTGGGTCTCTGGTTCGGACCTTAGTCGCGGAGCTTCTTGAACGCGTCCAAGGCGAACTGCAGATCGTCCTTGGTGTGTGCAGCAGTTACGCAGAGGCGCAATCGCGCGGACCCCAGTGGGACTGCCGGGAACAGGATCGGCGTGACTCCAACTCCCATGCCGCGCAGCATCGCCGCCGCGAACGCGCAATGCTCCTCGTTCTCGAAGTTGACCGGAATGATCGGGGTTTCCGACAGGCCGGTGTCGTAGCCCAATTCCTGGAGGCCGCCCCGGAGGAAAACCGCGTTTTCCTGGAGTCTGGCATAGCGCTCGGGCTCGGTGCTCATGATCCTGATCGCCTCGCGCACCACGGCCACCGACGACGGCGAGAGCGCGGCCGAGAAGATGAACGGCGATGCGGCGTGCTGCAGGAAAATCAGCAGTTGTTGCGATCCGGCGACCCAGCCGCCATTGGAGGGGACGGCCTTGGCGAACGAGCCGGTCCAGATGTCGATTTCGTTGGTGGGGATGCCGAACAGTTCGTCCACGCCGTGGCCACCCTTGCCAAGCACACCCATCGCGTGGGAGTCGTCGATCATCAGGAAGGTGTTGGTCTCCTTCTTGATTTGGACCAAGTCGGCCAAGGGGCAGATGTCGCCATCCATGGAGAAGACGCCGTCGGAAATGATCAGGGTGCGATTGGCGGGCGGGCCGGAAGCGATCTCCTGCCGCAGGGAATCCATATCGTTGTGCTTGAAGCGCTGGACTTGGACACCTGCCATCTTGCAGGCGTCGACGACGCTGCGGTGGCAGAGCGAATCCATCACGACGCGGTCCTGGGCCGAAAAGAGCCCTGCGATGACGGCAAGGTTGGCCAGGTAGCCGGAACTGAAGGTGAGAACCTCGGGCGTGCCCTTGAAGTTGGCCAGATCGCGCTCCATTTGCTTGTGGAGATCGAGCGTTCCTGTGAGGAGTCGTGCGCCGCCGCTTCCGGTACCGTATTTGCGGATGCCCTCGATGGCGGCCTCGTCGATGCGGGGGTCGCCGATGAGTCCGAGGTAATCGTAGGACGAGAGCATGAGAAGCTCGCGGCCCTCGGCGCGGACCCAAGGTCCCTGGCGGGTTTCGAGGGGCAGCTGGAAGGGGTAGACACCGGCTTCGCAGGCGCGGCCCATCAGGTCGAAAACGCGGCGCGCGCGGCCGTCCACCAACTGGTCCTTACGGAAGTTCCGTTCCTGGCCGGGGTCGAAAAAGCCATTGAAGAGCTTGCCGGAACCCACGGTGGGGATGGGTTCGTCCAAGTCGGTCGCCGGGGTAGCGGTCAGGGTCGAGGGGTCACTGTTTTGTATCATTAAGCAATTCGCCGGAGGTCACTACATTATAATGCGGACGCTGATTTGGAAACATGTTCGTCATGCGGTTGCCATGTTCGGGCTGCTGTGGGGCGGTGCTTTTGCCGTTGACGCGCAGCAGTCCGGCAGTGCTTTGGACACTCCTGTTGGCGTTTGGCGGACGGTCGACGACAAGACACGGCAGCCAAGGGGCCTGGTAAGGATTTTTGAGAGGGGCGGGGAACTGGTAGCGGTCGCCGAGAGCAGCTTTGATCCCAAGGAGCTCAACGATGTGTGCGACAAGTGCACGGGATCGCGCAGGAACCAGAAAGTGATCGGGATGGAGATCGTCTGGGGCATGAAGCGCAAGGGGGGCGAGTACGGCGGAGGCGAAATCCTGGATCCCGATACGGGGTCCATCTACAAGTGCAAGATGACACTGGAGGATAGCGGAAAGCGGTTGGTGGTGCGGGGGTTCATCGGGATATCGCTGGTTGGGCGCTCCCAGATCTGGTATCGGGAAAAGTAACGCGGTCGGTGCGGGTGAGCGTCCACAGGATTGTGGCGCAGACCAGGGGCAGGACGGCGAAACCGAAGAAGACGGGTGTGTAGGAGTAGTGCTCCACGGTCCAGCCTGTGGCGCTGGTGAAGATCATGCCGCCGAAGCCCGAGCCCATACTAGCGAGTCCATAGACCGAGCCGACGCAGTTCTTCGGGAAGACGTCGGCTGGGAGCGAGAGCATGCTGGCGAGGCCCGCGGTATAGCCTGTCATCGCAACGGAAACGAACGCGATGGAAATCCAGGGGGACGGGGCGAGCACAGCGGGGATCGCCGCGGTCATCCACAAGGCGAAGAATGTCACGGACATTTTGCGGGCGCGCGGGGCCTGGATGCCCCGTCGGATGAGCCAGCCGGATAGCAGACCGCCGAGGATGTTGCCGGAGCCGGCGATCAGGAATGGAATCCAGCCGTAGGTGCCAATGGCAGCCATGTCGAAGTGGCGCGCATTCTTCAGGTATTCGGGGAACCAGAAGATGTAGAAGTACCATACGGGGTCGAAAAAGATCTTGGCTAGGGTGAAGCTCCAGACGAAACGTGTCCGGAACATGGTCCATGCGGGGGGAGGCGGGGAAAGAACTTCGTGCGCGGCATCCTGTGGGGTCTTGTAGATCGGGAGCCAGAAGAGGAGCCATAGCAGTCCCACGATGCCAGTGGCGGCGAAGGCGTAGCGCCAGCCGAAGTTGAGAAGAATCCACGCCACCACGGGCGGCGCGAGGATTGCCCCTGCCGCCGAGCCGCTGTTGAAGATTCCGGAGGCCAGGGCCCGCTCGCGCTCTGGGAACCATTCAGCGACGATGCGGATTGCCGCGGGCCAGTTCCCGGCCTCGCCCGCCCCGAGGAGAAAGCGGCAGAAACCGAGGCTGAGCGGGCCTTGCGCGAACGAGTGCAGGATCGCGGCGATGGACCACCAGGCGATGCAGAGGGCGTAACCTAGACGCGTTCCGAGCCGGTCGATCAGGGGCCCGGATACGCCGTTCATGATCGTGTAGGCGAGTAGGAACCCAGTAACGATGTTCGAGTACTCGATGTTGCTCATGTGGAACTGCTCGCGCAGGACCGGGGCGGCGACCGACAGGGTTTGGCGGTCGAGATAGTTTACGAGGGTTGCGAAGAAGGCCAGCGCGATCATCAGCCAGCGTTGCCTGGACGGGCCGGGTCGGGAGGGCTGGGGCTGCGAGGCGGAGGGCATGGCGGACACAAGTTTACATCGGGGGGCTGGCTGGAATCATAGTGGATAAATGTATCCAGATATCGTATGATGGGCTCGGTAGGTGGATTGAATGCTATCGCAAACAGCCGAGTACGCGCTTCGGGCCATGGTGGCCTTGACGACCGGGTCTGCGGAAGCCAAGACCGCACAGGAGATTGCGCTGGAATCGCGGGTACCGCTCGACTATTTGTCGAAGGTGTTGAATTCTCTGGCGCGTGCGGAGATCGTGACGGGGCGGCGGGGGAGGGGCGGAGGGTTCCAGTCGGCCCGGCCGCCGGGGACGCTGACGGTGTTGGAGGTCGTCAATGCGGTCGATCCGATCCAGCGGATCCGGACCTGTCCGCTTGGCCTGAAGCAGCACGGTGAAAATCTTTGTCCGCTGCACAGGAAGCTGGACGACGCAATGTTGGGCGTGGAGCAGGCCTTTGCGGCTACCACGATTGAGTCTTTGGTGGGGAAGTCGTTTTGTGAAGGGAGCGTTTGCGATGCGAGTGCGTGAGGCTGGCTGTTGGTTGGCGGCGGTCGGGGTAGTGGCGGTCTTGGGTCAAGCTGCCCGGGCGGGCCTCGGCAGTTCCTACATGGTGCCGCTGGATCACGAAGCGATTCAATACGCTAAGGCACCGGTGGACGACCCGGTCGCCCGGCTGCAGCGCAGATTGGACGCCGGGAAGACGACGCTACAGTATGACGACGAGTTCGGGTATTTGCGGTCAGTGCTGCGCGAGTTGAAGGTTCCGGTGAGTTCCCAGGTGCTAGTTTTTTCGAAGACGAGTTTCCAAGCGCCGAGGATTGCGCCTCGGACTCCGAGGGCCTTGTACTTCAATGACAGTTCTACGGTCGGATTCGTGCGCACCGGGGAGGTGTTGGAGTTGGCGGTCCAGGATCCGCGGCAGGGCACGATTTTCTATACGCTGGACCAGGAGCGGGCCAGCCATCCGCACTTTGACCGGCGGGATATTTGTTTGCAGTGCCACCAATCCGGGGCGACGCTGGGCGTGCCGGGAATGATGGTGCGGTCTGTTGTTCCGGATCGCAATGGAATGCCTCTAATGAGTTTGGGGGGATACATTACGGACC
>CAITMP010000149.1 GCA_903893525.1 uncultured Acidobacteriia bacterium
GCAGTGATCCGGCGGTCCCGTGTGACGGCGTCGATCAAGAAGGATGAGCGGGAGCCCGCAGTGGTGGTGGGGGATTTCCGGATGGATCCCGAATCGAGGGAAGCCTGGATCGGCACGACTCCGATCACCTTCACAACGGTCGAGTTTGATCTTGCGATTTCACTGGCTCGGGCGGCGGGCCGGGTGAAGACGCGTGAACGTTTGCTCTTGGAGGCTGCCGAGAGGGACTTCGAGGCTTTCGACCGGTCGATCGACGTGCACATTTCCTCCATTCGGAGGAAGTTGGGCGACGATCCCAAGGCACCCCAATACATCCAAACTGTCCGGGGAGTGGGCTACATGATGCTGAAGCCCGGCGTGGTGCCGGATCTATGAGCGGCCGAATCTCGCTTTCTGGCAAGATTGTACTTCTGGCTGCGGTCAACCTCATCCTGCTGGTTGGCATTTTTGCTGTTTTCGCCCGTTACCAATACCATATTGAGCTCGGAACGTTCCTGTTTGCGCCCGCTCGGGACCGGGTGGTTTCCGTTGCAAGCGAGGTTGGCCTCCTTCTGGAGCAGACCCCGGTTGCCGCGCGAACGGGTCTGATGGGCCGTTTTGCCTCGACCTACCAGGCGGACTTCTACCTGTTCGAAAATGACGGCGGGCAGTTGGCAGGCAGGCCGGTCGAGCTTCCTGCCGAGGTTCGGCGGAAATTGACCGAACGGTCGCCGGAGCAGAGGTCTCCCGGGCGTGGCCGGGGTAGGCGGGGCGATCTAAAGGGGCCCCCGCCCCCGAGGGAGGGAAGCAGGGAATTTGACAAGGGGCCTCCCCCCGAAGAGGTTCCGGAGTTGGCGGACTTGGACTATGTTGCACCACGGGGCCCTGACGACGGCAAGCGGAATGGCAAGCGTGACGGCAAACGCGACGGCAAGCGGGGCGGTCCGGACGAGGATCGAAAAGGTCCGCCCGATCCCGTGCGGGACCACGTAATGTTCGAAATTCCGGCCGACAACCTCTTTTGGGTCGGCGTGAGGATTCCCGTTGGGGAGCCCGGGGGCTTCCAGCCGGTTCGGGGTACGCTGATCCTGGCGGCACCCTCGTTCTACGGGACGCCGCTTTTCTTCGATTTCAAGCCTTGGTTGAGCGCGCTCGGGGCTGTGGTCGCGGTTTTCGCCTTGTGCTGGCTGCCTTTTGTCCGAAGTTTGACCAAAACGGTTTCCGGGATTACCCGTGCCACCGATTTGATCTCCCGCGGCAATTTCGACAGGCACCTTCCCGAAGACCGGGGCGACGAACTCGGGCAACTGTCGGGGGCCATCAACCGGATGGCCGACAGGCTCTCCGGGTTCGTGACTGGCCAGAAGCGGTTTCTCGGTGACATCGCGCACGAACTCTGCGCCCCGATTGCGCGGATTGAGTTCGGCGTCGGCATTCTGGAGCACCGGGCGTCCGAGGCGGATCGGGATGCGGTGGCGGACGTGCGGGATGAAATTCGACAAATGTCAGCCCTTGTCGGGGAACTGCTGCTGTTCTCGAAGGCTGGGATGGAGCCTGAAACCAAGGTTCTCCAAGCGGTGGATGTTGAGGCTGCGATTCGGGAGGCGGTTTCCAGGGAACACGTTGCTGGTGTAACCGTTTCCACGTCGGTTGCCGGAGAGGGGCTGGTTGCGATGGCGGATTCCGAATACTTGGTGCGGGCCGTCTCCAACCTTGTCCGCAACGCAATCCGGTACGCCGGTTCCGCAGGTCCGATCACAGTCTCGGCGGAGCGCGACGGCACCGATGTTGTCGTGAGGATTGCGGATAGCGGCCCCGGTCTGCCCCCTGAGGAACTGGAGCGGATCTTCCGGCCCTTCTATCGTCTGGATAGTTCGAGAAACCGGTCCTCGGGAGGTGCTGGCCTTGGGTTGGCCATTGTCAAGAGCTGCGTGGAGGCCTGCCGCGGTCGTGTGCAGTGCCGCAACCGCGTGCCCTCGGGCCTGGAAGTGGAAATTCGCCTCATTGCGTCCTGAACCCTAAAGTTTCCACCGGGAACCGCCGATCATTTACCCAGCGGCAGGAAGGGCCGCTAGGGTCATGAAGACACTGTCGTCATTTCAGTGGTCGCAGCGGGGAAGGAATACCCAGGGGGAAAAGCAGGCCGAGGCATTGGGCCGAATCGTCTCGGTACTTTTGCAAGGAATTGCGCTTCACGGTTTCGAGTACGATCCCGCCGCTTTCAGCTCGTTCCAGGACGGTATCCGTAAGCTGCGTTCGGATTTTGACCGGGCCGACGACGAAGACAGCGCGATGCTGATCGCAATCTCCGCCATCCGCTTGCTGGAGGAACACCACGAGGCCGCTCAGCGACAACTTCGTGCCCGGCAAAACGAGGTCGAATCCGTGATAGGGGTTCTGTCGGAGTCACTGTTGGAAGTGGGCCAAGCTAGTCCCGCCATGATGCTCCAAGTCAAGGAGATCGAACGCGACATTGCGGCAGCCACACGGCCCGAGGCCATTACGGCGGCAAGATTCCGGTTGTCGGCGTGTGTGCAGGAACTCCTTCGCGAGTTGCCACAGAAGGATGCCCGCCGAGCCAAACGGGGTCCCACTTTTCCGGATATTGAAACCGACTACGTGACTGGACTTCCGGATGCCGCCTATGCGCTCGAGGTTACAGGGGGACGATGGAAGCGCCGGAGCAACCTCTACGTTGCGGCCTTTGCGTTGGACCGCTTGGAATCCATCAACCTCCGATTCGGGTTCAAGGCGGGGGATGAGTTGCTGCTGCTGCTGTCCCAACAGGTGGGACAGCACCTTCAGCCAGGCGACCAGTTGTTCCGGTGGCGGGGTCCCTGTCTCGTGATGCTACTGGAACGGGAAACGCATGAAGGCTTGATTGCCGCTGAGATCTCACGGATTGCAGGGGCTCGCATCGAACACGCGATCACCGTCCGCGACCGCGAGGTAATGGTTCCGGCGTCGCCAACTTGGAACCTGTTCCCACTGGACATGTTCGTTACAACCGAGGAACTCGCTACCAAGCTGAACGATTTCGCCCTCAACCGTTCACGTTCCGCCCGCCAGCAGGTCGCAGCCGCTGGCGGCCACTAGCACTCTATTTGGTTGCCTTGACGCCAATGCATGTGCCCGAGCTGATGCCCATCAGGCCGAGAAGGGTGTTGTCGCAGTCCGGCATCGCTGGATCGGCGAAAACCGATTTGACGAGATTGCGTCAATCCGCGCACGGTCCAGCGTTATTCCTCAAGTGCCGGTCGGTTCCAATGTCCCGGGGGATTGAAAGGAAACGGTTTGTCGACTGGCACAGTTCGTGCCCACCCAGATGTGTTCCTCGGGAGCGGACGTGCCACGCGAGGCACGGCTCCAAGTGAGGGAGGAACCGGTTCGCGGCAAAGTCGTCCGCGGTTCCTCAGGAGGCACCCATGAAACGAACGCTGCTCTACCTGCTTCTCTCCGGCGGCTCGATGCTGATGGCCGGTGGAGATCCCGCCACGGCCCAAATCGAACGTGGCCGTCAATTTTTCCAGCACTCCCGCAAAGGTGTTGCCTGTGTAGCCTGTCACGCACTCGAAGGGCAAGGATATGCGGTGGGGCCCGACTTGACCAAGCTTGCATCGGTCATCGGTCCCCGAGGTTTGGCGACCACGATCCAGATGACTGCGACTGCCTATGTCCAGGAGTTCCAGTTGTTGGGCGGCCGCAAGTTCCCCGGCATCGAGAAGGAGAAGACCGGCGAGCTGGTGGAAGTCTTCGACTTGGGCCGTATTCCAGCCGTCCTCTTGAAGCTCAAGTCTTCGGATATCCTCTCGCGGCACGGTACGTCCGACTGGTGCCATCCACCGACTGCCGCGCAGTACAAGGCCGAAGAGTTGGCCGATATTATCGCCTACCTGAAATTTGTCGCCACGGGGACGCCCAAGGAAATATCCGCCACAGAGCTTCGTTGATTTTGGTGGACTTACCCGACCTCGCGGTACTCGCCGAAAACTTCGCGGAGACGGTCGGAGATTTCGCCGACCGTCGCCCAGGCTTCGACAGCGGCGACGATCCTGGGCATCAAATTGCCGGTGCCACGTGCCGTTGCTTCCACTTCGTCGAGACTGCGGGACCAAGCTGCGGGATCCCGGCCGGCTCGAACGCTTCGGATGGCTTCGACTTGCGACCGTTCAATCTCCGGGTCGATCCGGAACAGCGGTACGCTTGTAGCTCCTTCCATTCGGAACCCGTTTACTCCCACAATCACTCGTTGGCCAGCCTCGACTTCCTGCTGAAAGCGGTAGGCCGCGTTCTGGATCTCACCTTGGATGTAGCCGTTCTCGATGGCTCGAAGGGTGCCGCCCATCCCATCGATGCGGTCGAGATACGCAATCACTTCCGATTCGATAGCGTCCGTGAACTCTTCCACAACGCGGCTGCCCGCCAGCGGATCAGCAGTATTTGTGACGCCGGTTTCATGGGCAATGATCTGTTGGGTGCGCAGCGCCAGCCGGGCCGACTCCTCGGTCGGCAGCCCCAGCGCTTCGTCGCGCGAATTGGTGTGGAGGGACTGGGTTCCACCAAGCACGGCGGATAAAGCTTCAACCGCAGTCCGAACCAAGTTGACGTCGGGCTGCTGCGCGGTCAGGGTTGATCCGGCCGTCTGTGTGTGAAAGCGCAGCATCCATGATTTCGGGTCCTTCGCTCCAAACCGGTTGCGCATCAGCTGCGCGTACAATCTTCTCGCCGCCCGGAATTTGGCTATTTCCTCCAAGAAGTTGGAGTGCGCGTTGAAAAAGAAGGACAATCGTGGCGCGAATGAATCGACATCCAGCCCTGCTGCCACGGCAGCCTCAATGTAGGCAATGGCATTGGCGAAGGTGAACGCCACTTCTTGCGCCGCAGTGGACCCGGCCTCCCGAATATGGTACCCGCTGATCGATATCGTGTTCCATTCCGGTATCTCCGCTGCTGCCCAAGCAAACATATCCGTGATGATCCGCATTGACGGTCTTGGCGGGAAGATTTGGGTTCCGCGCGCAATGTATTCCTTGAGGATGTCGTTCTGGACCGTTCCTTGCAGCCGACGGATATCCGAGCCCGAGTTTCGTGCGGCAACCACGAACATCGCAATCAGGATCGAGGCCGTCGAGTTGATGGTCATTGAGGTCGAGACACGGTCCACGCGGATCCCGGAGAACAGCCGCTGCATGTCGGCCAACGAGGCAACGGAAACTCCGGTCCTGCCAACCTCGCCCGCGGCTAGGGGGTGGTCCGGGTCCAAGCCGATTTGTGTGGGCAGGTCGAAGGCGACGGAAAGGCCGGTCGTACCTTGCTCCAGCAGGTATCGATAGCGGGCGTTGGTCTCCTCCGCGGACCCAAAACCGGCGTATTGCCGCATTGTCCAAAGCCGGCTCCGATACATCTCCGGATGGATGCCCCGGTCATAGGGAAACGTGCCGGGTATGGGGGCTTCAATCATCGGGCGACCAGGTTAGGATCGAGAAATGCGTCGGGCCTTGCGCACGGACGAGATCCCGTAGCCCGCCATCACCACGATGAACACCGATATGATTGCCAGTTGCGCTGGATTGAGCGCGCCGGGGTGTCGCACGACCTTGAATATTCCGATGCCCGCGAAGACCAGGAATGTGAACCCGAGGATTTCGTGCCATAGTGAGTGGATCGGTTTCACTGTGGCAGGGACAACGTGTTTCAGAAATGTTCCGGACTGTTGAACCACGGGGGCAAAGGATTTTGCAGTTTCGGCTGATCTTTTCGCAGCTGGAAGCAACTGCCGTGCCAACTTGCCTGCTGCCCGTCCGACCTGCGCTGCGTTGCTCACGGCTCTATCCTACCAATTGCATCGCCGTCCAGTGCCTTCCCATTCGATCAACGGCCGAAGCACAGGCCATCGAGAGCGCCAGTCAGTACTAGTCGCGATTCGTTAATCTTAAAGGTAGTGATCGAAAAGATTCTTCTTGCCCTGCTCATGACGGCCTCCGGCGGAGGCTTCTGGTACCGGTTCCGCCGCGTCGCAAACATCATTGCGGCCGCCAAGCCGGATCCCGAATTCCGCATCGGCTCCCTCGGCCCCCGCTTTCGGACATTCGTTTGGGAAGTGCTCTGCCAAGGCAAGGTGATCGAACAGCGCCCGGTTGCCGGTGCCGCGCACGCCCTTGTCTTTTGGGGCTTCCTCGCGTTCGGCCTGATCACGCTCAACCACTTCGCGCTCGGTTTCGGCTTTCCCTTTCTCTCGCCCGACAGCGTCTTCGGCAAGGCCTACTTCGGGCTCGCCGCAATTTTCGCGGTTGCCGTCGCCGTCTCGATCTCCTTTCTGGCCTTCCGCCGATTTGTTCTAAAGCCCGTCTGGCTGGGCGCAAAAGTTTCAGTCGAATCGGGTTTTATCGCCTGCCTAATCCTGACCTTGATGCTGACCTACCTGGCCAGCCTTGCCATTCCCGAAACCACCTTGACCGGACACGGCATCTGGTGGTTGCATACCCTCGCATTGCTCATATTCCTTCCGCTGGTACCGCATACCAAGCACTTGCACTTGGTCCTGAGCCCGCTTACGGTGTTCCTCAAGCGGGATGGTTTCTCCGCAATCGCGAAATTGAACGGCGACGAGGATTTCGGAATTGTCGGCACCAAGGATCTCGACCAAATTGCCGCCCTCCAAGCGTTTTCCTGTGTCGAATGCGGCCGCTGCACGGAGCACTGTCCCGCAGCCAACACGGGCAAACTATTGAATCCGAAGGAAATTATTCTTGGACTTCGGACGGCGTTCAATGAACTCGGCACGGCGTCGGAAGCCCCTCTCTTGGGCGCGCAGATCTCGGAGGAGGCCGTCTTCCAGTGCACCACCTGCGGATCGTGCGAATTCCAGTGCCCGGTCGGCATCCAGCACCTCCCTCTGATCGTGGGGATGCGGCGCGGTGCCGTCAACACCGGGGCGTGGGAGGACAAATTCGGCACCAAGCTGGTCCTCGCGATGGAGTAGAACGGCAACTCCCTCGGCATGGCTGGCAGCGAGCGCCAGAAGTTCATCACGAAGAGCGCCTTGCCGATCTACGACGGTACCCAGGAATACGTGCTTTGGCTGGGCTGCATGGGGGCCTACGACCCGGCCGGGCGCGAGACAATCCTCGCTCTGGTCAAGGTGCTCCGCTATTTGGACATCACCTTCGGCGTCCTGAAGAAGGAAAAGTGCAACGGAGACCCGGCCCGTCGCCTCGGCAACGACCTCCTATTCACCACCTTGGCCGAGGACAACCTCAAGAACATCCCCGAAAAGGTCAAGATGCTCTCGATCTGCCCGCACTGTGTCCGCACCATGTCCACAGACTGGCGCGAGGCGGGCCGGACGGTCGAAATCGAGCACCACTCCGAACTCCTCGCCCGACACCGGACGCGCCTGCCGATTCTGGAACAGGATCGCCGCGAGACGGTCGTTTACCACGATCCCTGCTATCTGGGCCGTTACCGGGGTGTGTACGAAGAGCCGCGCCAGGTACTTTCGCGTGCTGTGGACCTGCTTGAGGCTCCGAAGAACCGCGAACGATCGTTCTGCTGCGGCGCGGGCGGCGGCCAAATGTTCCTGGGCGAGGAAAAAGGCGAGCGCGTCAACATCACACGCGCCAGGGAACTTGTCGCGACCGGTGCCGACACCGTGGCGGCCGGATGCCCGTTCTGCGCGTCGATGTTCCGCGACGCTCTGAAATCGGTCTCCGACAATCCCCCCAAGCTGCTGGATCTGGTGCAAATCGCAGCGCGGAGCCTGCCCGACCAGCCATCCTCAAACTGACGGCGGGCGGTTTCGCGCTGCTGGAGGGGTGCCGTTTCTGGATAGGTTCGGCGATGCGGGACAATAGGAGTTACACCCTAGATCTGGCATGATTCAACTGGCATGATTCAACTGGCATGATTCAACTGGCATGATTCAACTCACAGAGGCCGGCAAGCGCTTCGGCCCCAAGATTCTGTTTTCCGACTGCAACTGGCTCATCGGCCCCCGCGACCACTTCGGCATCGTGGGCGGCAACGGCACCGGCAAGTCCACGCTTCTGAAGGTTCTGGCGGGTATCGAATCGCTCGATTACGGCTCCGTCAATTCCACCAAGGGCATCAAGGCGGGTTACCTTCCGCAGGACGGCATCAACCTCACCGGCCGATCTGTCTTTGCCGAATGCATGTCGGTATTCGACGACGTCCGGGCCATGGAGGCCGAGCAGAAGGAACTCGAACACCAGATGGGGGAACTGGACCACGAGAGCCCGGAATACAACAAGGTTTCCGAGCGCTACCACCAGGTCCACGACGAATTTACCGCCCGCGACGGCTATAACATCGAGTCGAAGGTGGGAATTGTGCTCACTGGCCTCGGTTTCTCGCGCGAGGACTGGGCCAAGCGCGTCGAAGCCTTCTCCGGCGGCTGGCAGATGCGCATTGCGCTGGCGAAGCTCCTGCTGCAGGAGCCGAATCTGCTGCTACTGGACGAGCCCACCAACCACTTGGACATCGAAGCCCGCGACTGGCTGGAATCCTATCTCCACAATTACCCCAACGCCTTCATTCTGATCTCCCACGACCGCTACTTTCTCGATGTAACCGTGGAGCGGGTTGCCGAAATCTGGAACAAGCGCATCCACTTCTACTCCGGCGGCTACACCAAGTACGAAAACTCGAAAATGGAGCGCCGGACCCAGCTTGAAGCTGCCTACAAGAACCAGCGCGAGCGGATCGAGGATCTGGAATCCTTCATCAACCGCTTCCGCGCCCAGGCGACCAAGGCCAAGCAGGTTCAGAGCCGCATCAAGGAACTGGAGAAGATCGAGCGTATCGAGATCCCGCCGGACGAAAAGACAATCTACTTCCGTTTCCCGCAGCCCAAGCCGTCCGGACGCATCGTAGCCGAGTTCAACAACGTCTCGAAAGCCTACGGCGAGAAGGTCGTTTTCAAGGGTGCCACGTTCAATATCGAACGCGGTGACCGGATTGCGCTGGTCGGCGTCAACGGTGCCGGCAAATCGACACTGATCAAACTGCTCTCCGGCGAGGAACCGCTTACGACCGGCGAATACAAGCTGGGCCACAACGTCGAGGTCGATTATTTTGCCCAGGACCAGTACAAGGTGCTCGATGTCGAGTCCTCCATCTTCGATGATCTTGGACGCGTTTCCCCCCGCTCCGGCCAAACCGAGTTGCGCAACATCCTCGGGTGCTTCCTCTTCTCCGAGGACGACGTATTCAAGAAGATCGGCGTACTTTCCGGCGGTGAGCGCAACCGCTACGCCTTGGCTCGCATGTTGATGCAGCCCAGCAATTTCCTCTTGCTGGATGAACCCACCAACCACTTGGACATCCGGGCCAAGGACGTTCTTCTGAAAGCCATGGAGGAGTTCACAGGCACCGTGGTCTTCGTCTCGCACGACCGTTACTTCATCGACAAGCTCGCCACCCGTGTTTTCGAAGTCGCCGATGGTGCCGTCACGTTGTTCAACGGGACCTATGAGGAATACCTTTGGAAGAAGAACAATCCGGCGACGCCCGCTGCGGCACTGCCCAATCCTTCCAAACAGCCTCAGCCGTCCGCCAAGCAGGCGCAGGCCCAGCCCCAGCCCCAGCCAAAGCAGGTACAGCAGCAACCGCAGACTCCCCCGGCCCCCCCGGCCGTCGACAAGAGCCGTCGCCTGAATCCGATCAAGCTTCGGCAGACCAAGCAGCGGCAGCGTGAAATCGAGGACGAGATTACCCGGCTGGAGGTCGAAATCGCCGATTTTGAAATGGCGCTTTCGAACTTTGTGAGCGCACAGGAGAGCATCGACATCGCCGAGTTGTTGGAGTCGCGCCGCAAGGACATGGCGACGCTGGAAAACGAATGGGCCGAAGTTTCGCAATTGATCGAGGAGAACCGGTAGTGATCCATATTGGTGAGGACGCGGTTCTCCGGCACCTGACGATGGCCCGGTGCGTGGAATTGGTGGAGATCTCGTTCCGCCAGTTGGCGGACGGATCGGCCGTCAACCACCCTCGACGCCGCGTGATCCTGAAGACGGGCTCGATCCTCCACTACATGGCGGCGGGCAACCAGGAGTACTTCGGAGCGAAGGTTTATTCGTCCAATCCCAAGACCGGCGCGCATTTCCAATTCCTTCTCTACCGGTCCGAAGACGGAATGCCGATTGCTACCGTTGATGCCAACCACTTGGGCCAGATCCGGACGGGAGCCTCCAGCGGTGTCGCAACGAAGTTTCTGGCACGGCCCGATGCCGATACCCTCGGTGTGATTGGATCCGGTTTTCAGGCGCGGACGCAGATTGCCGCCATTTCGGAAGTGCGGAAGCTGCGCGAGGTGCGAGTCTGGAGCCGCGACGCGGACCGAAAGGCGGCGTTTGCACGGGCATGCGGGGAGGCGTTCGGGTTGAACATTGTTGCGGCGGCGACGGCGCGCGAAGCCGTCGAGGGCATGGGGGTCGTCGTGACCGCCACCAGTTCTAAGGTGCCGGTGTTGGAATCGTCCTGGATTTCGCCCGGTACCCACATCAACGCCATGGGCTCCAACTGGACGGTCAAGCGCGAACTGCCGACCGACTTGATTCTCGACCACGCCAATCTGGTGACCGTGGATTCGATCGAGGATGCGCTGCTCGAATCGGGCGACTTGATGATTCCATTGCAGGAGCGCCCCGGTACGCCGTTTCCAGCGATAGAATTTTGCGACGTCGTAGGAAGCCGTCACCCAGGCCGCCGGAGTGCCGCCGACATCACGGTCTTCAAGTCCAATGGATTGGCGATCCAGGACGTGTTGGCGGCCGGGTACGTGTTCGAGCAGGTATTCCGGGGCTAGGCTGATATCTCGAACCGCTCGATTTCCAA
>CAITMP010000150.1 GCA_903893525.1 uncultured Acidobacteriia bacterium
CCCCTTGGATTGGCCCGTCTACGCCACCTGGGAGGAAGCCACGGCCTACGCCGCCTGGGCCGGGAAGAAGTTGATGACCGAGCCGCAGTTCCACCGCGCACGGCATACCTCCCCCGACCCAGCCACCGGCAATTTCAATTTCCGCCGCTGGGACCCGTGTCCAGTCACCGAGGGTGATAGCCAGGGAATCTCCCAACTCGTCGGCAACGGCTGGGAATGGACCGCCACCGTCTTCGCCCCGTTCCACGGGTTCCAACCCTTTGCCTTCTACCCCGGCTATTCCGCCGATTTCTTCGATGGCAAACACTATGTGATGAAAGGTGCCTCGCCCCGCACCGATGCCTGTTTCACACGCCCTTCGTTCCGCAACTGGTTCCGCCCCAACTATCCCCATGTCTACGCAGGCTTCCGCCTTGTCGAAAATTGAATCCCCCCTTGCCGCCGATGTCCGCGAGGGTCTTCTGCGTCCCGGCCAGAAGGAACTCCCGTCGACCTGGCTCTATGACGATCTGGGCAGCGCCCTGTTTGAGGCCATCACCTGTCTCCCCGAATACGGACTGACGCGCGCCGAAGAGCGGATTCTGCAATCCCACGCCCGGACCATCGCCGCCGAGGTCTGGCATCCGTCACTGGTGGTGGAACTCGGCAGCGGCAGCGGCCGAAAAACCAGCCACATCCTGAACGCCGTCGGACTCCACCAACCGGCACTCGTATATTGCCCGATTGATGTCTCCGCCGCCGCACTGCGCGCCTGTGAACGCGAGCTGGCCCCGTACGCCGAGGTCCGTCCGGTCGAGGCCTCCTACCTGGAGGGCCTCGCAATTGCGTCCCGATGGCGCATCCCGGGCAAGGAAATGATGGTGCTCTTCCTAGGAAGCACCATCGGCAATTTCGACCGGGCCGGCGCCATCGATTTCCTGACCGTTGTCGGCTCCCAGATGTCCACAGGCGACTCCCTGCTGCTCGGGGCCGACCTCGTGAAGCCCGTCGAACGACTGCTGCTTGCCTACGACGACCCCACCGGCGTCACAGCTGCCTTCAACCGCAATCTCCTCGGCCGGGTCAACATGGAGTTGGGTGCCGATTTCGACCTGCGGCTGTTTGAGCACGAGGCACGCTACAATCGCGACGCCCAGCGTGTGGAGATGCACCTCCGGGCCAAGGTCGCCCATTCCGTTTCCATCCCATCCGCCGAGTTTGCGGTAAGCTTTGACGAGGGCGAAACCATTTGGACCGAGTCCTGCCACAAATACCGCATCGAGGAATTGGACCAGATGGCCCGGACCTGCGGCTTCCGGCCCGCCGCACGCTGGGTGGATGCGGACTGGCCGTTTGCCGAAGTGCTCTGGATCCGGTGCTGACCACATGACCGTCGAGTACCGAGACGTCTGCTACCGCATCGGGGACCGCACGATTCTCGACCACTTGAATCTCAAGGTGGAGGAGGGCGAGACGTTGGTACTCCTGGGCCGTAGCGGTTCCGGCAAGACCACGGCGCTGAAAATGGCGAATTCCCTTGTCGTGCCGACGTCCGGCACCGTACTGGTCAACGGGCAACCAACCAGCGGGTGGGATCCGGTCCGGCTCCGTCGCTCCATCGGCTACGTGATTCAGGATGTCGGCCTTTTCCCCCACTACACGGTCCAGCGAAACGTGGGGCTGGTCCCGGAACTAGAAGGCTGGCCCGCCCACCGGATCGCGGCACGCACCGGGGAACTCCTGGACAAAGTTGGCCTCGATCCCGCCCTCTACGGACCCCGCTTTCCCCGACAACTCTCCGGCGGACAGCGCCAACGCGTCGGCGTCGCCCGGGCACTCGCCGCAGACCCCGACCTCCTTCTCTTCGACGAGCCCTTTGGAGCGCTCGACCCGGTCACCCGCGTCGAACTGCAACGCCAGTTCCTGGAACTACGGCGCACCTTTGGCAAGACCTCGCTTTTCGTGACCCACGACGTCCACGAGGCCCTCAAGCTCGGCTCGCGAATCGCCCTTCTCAGTGAAGGGCGCTTGGTGCAGGATCTACCGCCCGCCGAATTCCTAAAATCCGGCCATCCCGAGGCGCGCGCCTTCCTGGAGTGTCTGAACTAGATGCGTCCCGGCCTCTTCGACGAGCTTTGCGAACTCACTCTCGACCACGTCTGGCTTTGTTCTATCGCGATGCTCTTCGCGGCCTTAATTGCCGTGCCGCTGGGCATCCTGATCTCACGCCGGGTCTCGCTACAAGCACCGGTGCTGGCCTTCGCCAACGTCCTCCAGACAATTCCCAGCCTGGCGCTTTTCGGATTCCTGATCCCGATCCCGGTTATCGGAGGCATCGGACGCCGCACCGCCATCGTGGCTTTGATTTTGTTCGCCCTGCTGCCCATCCTGAGGAACACCGTGGTGGGAATCCAGTCGGTCGACGCCGCTGTTCGGGAATCGGCCCTCGCCATGGGATTGAACCCGTGGCAGCTGCTGACGATGGTGGAACTGCCCCTGGCGGTGCGTTCCATCCTGACCGGAATCCGGATTGCCACGGTGACCACCATTGGTACGGCCACAATCGCCGCCGCAATCGGGGGCGGCGGCTTGGGAGTTTTCATTTTCCGGGGCGTGGCCTCCGTGGACACTACGCTAATTCTCGCCGGAGCGGTCCCGGCTGCACTTCTGGCTTTGGCCGCGGACTGGGGGTTGGGATGGATCGAACGAAAGTTGTCGCCGTTTTCGTCTTGAGTGCGCTGATGGTGGGCTGTTCGAAGGAACCCCGGATTGTCATCGGGGCGAAGAACTTCACCGAACAGAACATCCTGGGGGAAATCGTCGCCCAACAGGTGGAACGCCAACTGCACCTCAAAGTCCAACGCCGTTTCGGTCTCGGCGGAACGCTGCTTGCCCAACAGGCCATGCTCAGCGGAGACCTTGACCTTTACCCCGAATACACCGGCACCGCATTTACCAATGTCTTGAAGAAAGCTCCGGTAGAGGGGGACAATGCCGCAAGTGTGCTCTCGGAAGTTCGCCGGGGCTATGCGGGCTGGAAACTCGAGTGGCTCGACCCCTTGGGCTTCAACAACTCATTCGCGGTCGCGGTCCGCGGTGAGGACGCCCGCAACCGGCATCTGGAAACAATCTCGGATGCCGCCAGCGATGCCGGAGGTTTCGCCCTCGGCGTCGGATACGAGTTTCTGTCCCGGCAGGATGGCCTGCCCCTGCTGGCGTCGTCCTATGGATTCCGTTGGAAGGGCTCTCCGAAAAGTATGGACCTGGGCCTCATCTACGAGGCCCTTCGCCAAAAGCAAGTGGATATGATCGTCGCCAGCGCCACCGACGGGATGCTGTCCGTGCTGGACACGAAGGTATTGCGGGACGACAGGGGAATATTCCCCCCATATGAGGCATGCCTAGTCGTGCGCTCCGCGGCGCTTGCGGCAACTCCGGGTCTGAAAGAGGCACTGGCAAGACTCTCGGGGAAAATTTCCCCCGAGAACATGCGCAAGATGAACTATGAAGTGGATGGAAAGCACCGCTCGGCGGCGGATGTGGCCCGGGAATTCCTGGATTCCCGCAAGTAAGCGGGCTACCGGTACATCGGTGGATCGACCAGGGTCACCGCGTCTGCGACGGCCTTGGCTTGCTCCCTGAGCGAGTGGATTACCCGTTTCAGAATGCTGGTGTTGGAAGTTTGCATCATTCGTCCCTCAATATACATAGCGCGAAGAGAGCGCCAAACCGGTCAGAACTCTTAAAAAAAATCTCCGCCCGGTCTTTCATTGTCTACAACCTTGGACGCTCCTGCCAACACTAGCGGTACATTGGAGGTACTGGAACCCTAATGCTGGCCCCAAACGCCTTCCATCGGTAGTGTATTCCCGCTATGGCGCGGGCCGTGAAATCAAAGTATGCTGAACGCCGTGTTGCCGCTCATCTTTCTAGCTCTACTCAATGCCGCCATCGTGGCGGCCCTGCCGTCGCCCACCATTTTCTATGTCGTCAACGTGCTGCTGCATTTGGTGTTGGGCACCGCCGCCGTCGGCGCGTTGCTGTGGCAGTACCGTCGTGACGCAAAGGCGATACCGTTGGCCATCGCGGGGGCGCTTGGCGTCTACCTGATCGTCGTCGGAGCCACGACCGACCACCGTGTCCTGCTCTGGGCCCACATCGCTGCGGCCGTCGTCGGCACCCTGATGCTGGTGCCGAAGGCCAGAACCTTCACCGTCACGCTGCTATTGATCGCGGTAACGCTGCGCTTCGGCAAGCCGGTGGAGCGCATCCGCAACCCGAACGTGCCGCCCGATTCCATGCAGGCCGAAGGTGCCGGCCCCAAATCACCGTTCTGGCCAGCCTCCTCCCGCACCAACACCGGCCAAGTGATTCCGTCCGACTTCTTCATGGACTCCCAGAAGTGCGGCGAATGCCACAAGGACATCTACGACCAGTGGAAGGGTTCCATGCACCACTGGGCGTCCTTCAACAACAAGTACTACAAAGCCTCGATCCTGCACATGCAGGAACTCAGCGGCACCCAGGGCAGCAAGTGGTGCGCCGCCTGCCACGACCACGCCGTTTTCTTCAACGGCCGGTTCGACAAGCCCATCAAGGAACAGCTGCAAACCCCGGAGGCCCAAAACGGCTTGGGCTGCGTGTCCTGCCACTCCATGATCCACGTGGACAGCACCATGGGCAATAGCGGTTTCACAATGATGTATCCACCGCTGCACAAACTGGCGTCCAGCGACAGCGCCGTCGTTCGAAAAGTGGGCGACTTCCTGACGTACCTGAATCCGGAGCCCCACAAGCAGACCTTCATGCAGCCCTTCATGCGGCTGGACGCCTCCGAATACTGTTCCACCTGCCACAAGGTCCACCTCGACCAACCCGTTAACAACTACCGGTGGATCCGCGGCTTCAATGAATACGACAGCTGGCAGGCCAGTGGCGTCTCCGGGCAAGGCGCGCGCTCCTTCTATTACCCGCCGAAATCACAGGTCTGCAGCGATTGCCACATGCCGAAGGTCAAATCCAACGACCCCGGCAACAAGGACGGCATGGTCCGCTCGCACCGCTTCCCGGGCGCAAACACCGCCGTCGCCTTTGTCAACGACGACAAGGCCCAGTTGACCGAGGAGCAGAAGTTCCTCCAATCCGGCTTCATGACCGTGGACCTGTTCGCGGCCTCCGCTGTGGAGGACCACGCTGGCGATGTCCAGATGCGCCGCCGGGCGGGCGAAAGCGCACCAACCCAGCAATCCATGTTCGGGGTGGGCGAGGAGTCCGACTTGGGCGGCCCCATGGTCATCCGGGACGTGGGCAAGATGATGGCCCCGCTCGACGGCGCAGGTGTGGCGTTGCAGCCCGGCTCGACCGTGCGCGTGGACGCCGTGGTCCGCACCAAAAAAATCGGCCACTTCTTCCCTGCCGGAACCGTGGACGCCTACGACGTCTGGCTCGAATTCCAAGCCCGCGACGCAAAGGGCAAGATTCTCGCATGGAGCGGCAAAGTGGCGGACGATGGCAAAGGTCCCGTCGATCCAGGAGCCCACTTCTACAAGTCGTACCAATTGGACGGCGAGGGAAACCCCATCAACAAGCGCAACGCCTGGCAGACCAGGAGCGTCCTCTATGTCCGGCTGATTCCGCCGGGAGCCGACGACACCGTCCATTTCCGCTTGACGGTTCCGAAAGATGCGGTTGGCCCAATCACCTTGGAGGCCAAGCTCAACCACCGGAAGTTCGCCAGCTACTTCAACAAGTACGTCTACGCGGGCGTGCCGCATGGCGACAATGCCGGATTGCACCACGACAGCCGGGACTATACGTTCGATGGCGGCCCGGTCCCCAACATTCCAATCACAGTCATCGCGAAGGCTGCCGTCCAAGTGCCGCTCGGCGATCCCAAATGGGCCTCCGCGCAGACAAAACCAGCAGTCGCGAAAAAGGATCGGGAGCGGTGGAACGATTGGGGCATTGGCCTGTTGCTGCAAGGCGATATCAAAGGTGCCGAGTACGCGTTCGAGCGCGTCACCGAGGCCGACCCAGCCTACGCCGATGGTTGGCTGAACTGGGCCCGAGCCCTGATCCAGGAAGGCGAGACCGAGCGCGCACGACCCTACGTACTGAAGGCCCTGCAACTGCAGCCCGGCCTCGCGCGCGCCGAATTCTTCCTCTCGCAGGCCCAGAAGGCCGCGGGCGAGTACGATGCCGCCATCGCCAGCCTGAACGACTGCATCCGCCAATACCCACGCGACCGCGTCGCCCTGAACCAGTTGGGGCGCGTCTACTTCCTGCAAAAGAAATACGAACAGGCGGCGCTTGTGTTCCAACGCACTCTCGGGGTCGATCCCGAGGACGTCCAGGCGCACTACAACTTGATGCTCTGCTACCGGGGTGCCGGGCGGACGGAATTGGCCGAGCGGGAGCAGAAACTATTCCTGCGGTTCAAGGCGGACGAATCGGCACAATCGTTGACAGCCAAGGCACGCCAGTTGAGCCCCGAGGACAACAATGAGAGACAACAGATTCATGACCACCAGTAGGGCTTTGACGATTGTGTGCGCAGGACTTGGATGCGCGGGTCTTCTGGTGCTCGGAGCAGCGGAGACCCCGGTCAAGTTCACCGATGTGACCACCGCCTCCGGCATCAAGTTCGTCCACAACGCAGGCCGCAGCGGCAAGAAATGGCTGCCCGAAACGATGGGCTCGGGCGTGGCGTTCTCGGATCTGGACGGCGACGGCAAGCCCGATATCGTGTTCCTGAACGGCAAGGATTTCGTCGCCAAGGGCCGCAAAACAACTGCGACTTTCTACAAAAACAATGGCAACGGCACGTTCACGGACGTCACCAAAGGCAGCGGCCTCGATATCGAAATCCACGGGATGGGCATCGCCGTCGGAGACTACGACAACGACGGCCGCGACGATCTTTACATAACAGCTCTCGACGGCGACCACCTTTTCCACAACGAGGGCGCGGGCAAGTTCCGCGACGTGACGAAGGAAGCCGGCATCGACAACGTCAAATTCGGATCCAGCGCCGCTTGGGTCGACTACGACCGGGACGGCAAGCTCGACCTGTTCGTCGGCAACTATGTCCAATGGACGGCAGCCGGAGACCTCTGGTGCTCGCTCGACGGCGCGGCGAAATCGTACTGCACTCCCGAATCCTACAAGGGCACGGCCCCGAAACTCTACCGGAACCTGGGCAACGGCAAGTTCCAAGATGTGACACAACAAGCGGGCCTCGCCGACGCAACCAATAAGAGCCTCGGCGTGGTGGTCTTCGACTTCAACATGGATGGCTGGCCTGACATTTTCGTCGCCAATGATACCCAGCCCAACAAGTTGTTCCGCAACCTCGGAAACGGCAAATTCCGTGAGGAAGGACTGTCCGCCGGCGTCGCTTTTGGCGAGGATGGCGTGGCGCGCGGCGCGATGGGTGCCGATTTCGCGGACTACGACCGGTCGGGCCGCCCCCACTTGGCCGTCGGCAATTTCGCCAACCAGATGATGGGCCTGTACCACAACGAGGGCAACGGGCTTTTTGTCGATGAGGCACCAAGATCGGCCATCGGGCGGGCCACGCTTCTCAGCCTGACCTTCGGCCTATTTTTCTTCGACTACGATCTGGACGGATATCCCGACATCTTCACGGCCAACGGCCACCTGGAGGAGGAGATCGCCCGGGTGCAGCCGAAGATCCAATACGCCGAGCTGCCCCTGCTGTTCCACAACATCGGCGGCGGCAAGTTCGAATCCACCAGCGCATTTTCCAAGCCCATGGTTGCCCGCGGTGCCGCCTACGCAGATTTCGACGGCGACGGGGATTTGGACGTCGTTGTCTCGAACAACAACGGCCCGGCAGCACTGTACCGCAACGATGGCGGAAACAAAAACCACTGGCTGCAGTTGAAGCTGGTGGGGAAATCCAGCAACCGGAGCGCCATCGGAGCCTCCGTCCGTGTCGCGGCGGCTGGCGGCAAGCAGTGGCAGAGCGTGCACAGCGGCTCCAGTTACTGCTCGGCGAGCGATTTGACCCTGACATTCGGCCTTGGCAAGGACCCGGTGGCGTCGGTTGTCGAAATCGATTGGCCCAGCGGGAAGCACCAGAAGCTGGAAAAGGTTGCCGGAAACATGCGCTTGGTCCTGAACGAGCCCCAATGAAGGTACTCGAATCCTCTGGTTCCGCCCAAGCCGCGATGCTTCGGCGCGGGGAGATTTCGTCGCTGGAATTGGTGGAGACCCACCTCGCCCGCATCGGCCAAGTGAATCCGGGATTGAACGCCGTCGTGGAGGTCCTGCGGGATTCGGCGCTCGCTGCCGCACGCGAATCCGATTTGCGTTTGGCACGTGGCGAGGCTCGGCCGTTCGAGGGGGTTCCCTTCTCGGTCAAGGATTCCATCGAGGTGCGGGGCACCGTTTGCTCGGCGGGTACGCTGGGTTACCGGAACAATCCGCCCTCCCAACGCGACGCCACGCTGGTAGCCCGCCTCCGCGACGCCGGAGCCATCCCGATTGCCCGCACCAACCTCCCGGACCTGCTGTTCGCCTTCGAAAGCGACAATCTGATTTACGGCCGGACCAACAACCCGTTTGACCCAACCCGCACCTCGGGCGGCTCCAGCGGCGGCGAGGCGGCCCTCATCGCGGCGGGCGGTTCCCCGTTCGGCCTCGGCAGCGACGCGGCCGGGTCCGTGCGCCTACCAGCCCATTACTGCGGCATCGCGGCCCTGAAACCGACATCGGGACGACTCCCCCGCACCGGGCACGTTCCTCCGGCGGGCGGCTGGATCGAGTCCCTTTGGCAGATCGGACCGATGGGGCGGCATGTGGAGGACTTGGAGGCGATGATGGAAATCCTTTCCGGACCCGACGGCGAGGACCGCACAGCCCTGCCCGTGCCGTTTGCAAAACCAACCCAGATCAGGGGCATCCGCGTAGCCTACTTCACCGACAACGGGATACTTGCGTCGGACCGCGCGACGCAAGCGGCTGTTCTGCATGCCGCCAAGGCATTGGAAAACGCCGGAGCCATCGTCGGGGAATACCGCCCCCCCGCCGTCGACCGCAGCTACGACCTCGAAATGCGCTTCCTCGGCCCCGATGGCGGCGACGGGCTTTGGGCTTTCCTGAAATCCATCGGCAGCGACCGCACCCATCCGTTGCTCGGCGGCTGGCTCGAAAAGCTCGCCCAATACCGGGTGGACGTTGCCGGATTCGGTGCGCTGTGGTCCGAGTTGGACCTCTTCCGCTCCGAAATGTACGCAGGGTTGAAGCGTTTCGACGCCTTGCTGAGCCCCGTGGCCGCCTTCCCCGCCGTACCGCACGGAAGTTCCATCCGCGAAGACATCTTCCCCGGCTACAGCTACACGATGACCCACAACCTGACCGGCTGGCCGGCCGCAGTCGTCCGAGCCGGAACCTCGCCCGAAGGCCTGCCGATCGGAGTCCAGATTGCGGCTGGCCCGTGGCAGGACGGAATGGCTCTGGCATTGGCGGCGGCCATCGAGCGCGCCAGCACATTCCCCGGTTGACATTCGTCTGAGCCGCAGCCCTATGCCCCCATTGCGACGGGTTTTTTTTGTCTCCGTGCTGTAATGGGTGAGTCGGCCCGATGCGAACGATTTCGAAAAGAACACAGTACGGCCTGAAAGCGATGCTTGCACTTGGCAGAAAGTACAAGCAGGGCCCGATCATGATCTCGACCCTCGCACTTGAGGAGACAATCCCCCTCAAGTTCTTGGAAGCGATCCTGTTGGACCTGAAAGGCCGCGGTCTGCTCGAAAGCAAGATGGGACGCAAGGGCGGCTACCAGCTGAACCGGCCGCCGTCGGCCGTGACCATTGGCTCGATCATCCGTGTGATGGAAGGCCCACTGGCCCCCCTGCCCTGCGCGAGCGAAACCGCGTTCAAGGCCTGCGAGGAATGTGTAGATGTGGAGCATTGCGCCACCCGCATCATCATGCGCAGGGTCCGGGACGCGATCTCGGACGTGTTGGACCGGACCACCTTGGCGGATCTCATCAAGCAAGTGGATACGGCGAAATCCGAGCGCGTGCAGCCCGAAAACCTGATGTACCACATCTAGCCCGCGTCAGCGGGCAGGGTCTCCATCGGCGCGAGCGGGATGCCCCGGTAAAGTTCGGACAGAGGCAGTTTCAAATCCACTGCCCCGAGGTCGCAGACGGCATCCAGTCCGTAGTATTCGGTTAGGCTCCACTTTCCGTCCGGCCCCTTGCCAAATACCTCCACGCAAGGTTCCCATTGCGAAATCAGGACGTACGCCTGCAGAGTCCCGATACGCCGGTACTGGCGGAATTTGAAACCGCGGTCGAAGCTCTCGGTGGATTTTGAGAGGATTTCGAATATCACGACCGGATTCAGGAGCGTGTCTCGGTAGTGGTCCGACAAGGCGGGGGAGCCGCATTGGATGGAGGCATCGGGATAGAAAAACGGTCCCTGCGGGGTAACCGCGACCCGGAGTTCCGAATTCACCGGCGTGCAATCCCGACCGTCCAGCGCAGTATCCAGTATGCGGCTCAACCGGGTGCCCAGCCGGGCATGGGGGTACGTCCCGCCCGACATCGCCACCATCCGGCCTTCGAAATACTCGCTCTTGCCACCAGAAGCAGCGCGCTCGATCTCCAGATATTTGTCCCAAGCGACGAGGGGCATTGCGACTGCGGCCATGATCCAATCCTAGCCGTGATTTGATAGACTTGCAAGCGTGCCCATCTCGTTTTTCCGGGGCCTGACACGCCTTCTTCCCGTCTTCCTGCCGCTCACCGCGCTCGCCCAAGCGCCCGCACCCGCCACGTCCACCAAAGCCCTCCCGATCCTACAGACCAATTGCCAGCCCTGCCACAGTTCCGCACTGAAATCCAGCGGGCTATCAGTGGTCAGCCGTGAATCGATGATCGAGGGCGGCAACCGGGGACCGGCACTCAAGCCCGGAGATCCAGCAGCAAGCACCCTCGTCCAAGCCGTCGAACAAACAGGCGACCTCAAGATGCCACCTGGCCGCAAGCTTCCGCCGGAGCAAATAGCCACCATCCGCGAATGGGTCAAAACTGGTGCCGCCTGGCCCGCGTCGGCGACCACTTCCACCTCCGCCAAGCCGAAGGGCTTCGACTGGTGGGCCTTCCAGCCCGTGAAACGCGTCGATCCCCCTGTTGTTCCCGATTCCCGCTGGTCCGCCAACCCCATCGACCGCTTCATTTACGCGCGATTGGAAAAGGAAAAGCTGAAGCCAGCTCCCGAAGCCTCCAGGGAAACCCTGATCCGCCGCGTCTCGCTGGATCTGACCGGACTCCTTCCGTCCCCCGCCGATGTCCGCGAATTCGCTGCAGACACCCGACCCGACGCCTACGAACGACTGGTAGACCGTCTCCTTGCCTCGCACAACTACGGCGAACGCTGGGGCCGCCATTGGCTAGACGTCGCCCGCTACGCCGATTCCGATGGCTACACCATTGACGCCCCCCGACAAATCTGGAAATACCGGGACTGGGTCCTGAAGGCCATCAACAGCGACATGCCGTTCAGCCAGTTCGTGGTGGACCAAATCGCCGGCGACATGGCCC
>CAITMP010000151.1 GCA_903893525.1 uncultured Acidobacteriia bacterium
GAGCAGGTCCAATTGTTTGCGCTGGTCGGCCAGGGACAGATCCGGATTCTTGATGTACTGGACCAGCTTGTCCGTGGTCTTTTCGTTGTTCGGAATGTAGGTGCCTTGGTAGACGGCTGGTAGGAATGTGGAGGCCCAGAGCTGGGGGCCGATGACGGGCAATCCCGGGCAGAGGACCACGTATCCGGGTAGATTTTGATTCTCCGAACCGAGGCCATAGGTCAGCCAGGAGCCCATCGACGGGCGGCCGACGAACTTGTCGCCGGTATTCATCAGCAGCAGGGACGGTTCGTGGTTGGGGCGGTCCGTGTACATGGACCGGATCACGCAGAGTTCGTCCGCCTGTTGGGCCAGCTTGGGGAAAATCTCGCTGATCTCGATGCCGCTTTGGCCGTGCTTTTTGAACTCGAAAGGGGATTTGAGGAGATTGCCGGTCTTGCGCTCGGTGGCGAGGTTCCCGGTCGGGACAGGCTTGCCGTTGTATTTGTCGAGCATCGGCTTGGGGTCGAAGGTATCCACCTGCGACGGACCGCCGTTCAGGAACAGGAATATGACGTGCTTGGCCTTGGCCGGGAAATGCGGGGCCTTGGGGACGAGGGGGTTGGTGGAGATTCCGCCGCCAACCGGGCCCGCCCCGGCCGCCAGACGCGCAAACGCCGTCATTCCGAAGCCGGTTCCGCAAGCTTTGAGCAAATCGCGCCGTGTGGTCATATTCCTACTCGATGAATTGAAATTCGTTGGATGTCATTAGGACCTGCGCATAGCGGGTCCATGCGTCGGGTCCGGCGGTGCGCAGGTATTCGAGCGCGACCTTGGTTTCCGCAGCCGAGGGGCCGCGCTGCAAAACCAAGCCGTAGAGATCCGTAACACGTTTTGTGTCAGCACCTTGCGTCCGTTCCGCGGCGGCCTTCGCCTGCGCGATGACCCAGGCGTTGTTCATGAAGTAAAGGCGCTGCAGGGGGGTGTTGGTGGAAGTGCGCTGCTCGGAGGACGCGTTCGGATTGGGGAAGTCGAAGAGTGCGAACTCCGAATCCAGCTTGCGGCGGCTGACGAACGTGTAGACGGTCCGCCGGACGTTGTCCTTGCCGAGGCGCTCGGCCTTGCCTCCTTCCTTCAGATCCAGCTTGCCTGCGATGTCGAGGATGTCGTCGCGAAGGGCTTCGGCATCCACGCGCCGCCGGTTGTAGCGCCAGACGAGGCGGTTTTCGGGGTCGGCGGTCATGTTTTTTGCCATGGGCTCGGTCCCCAGCTGGTAGGCAGAGGACAGCATGATGGAGCGGTGGAGCTTCTTGACGGACCAGCCGCCTTGGACGAACTGGGTGGCGAGGTAGTCCAGAAGTTCGGGGTGGCTTGGGCGGTCGCCCTGCATCCCGAAATCGCTGGGAGTGCGCACCAAGCCCTGGCCGAAGTGGTGCTGCCAGACCCTGTTGACGAAAACACGCGCTGCGAGGGGATTTGCGGGGTCGGCGATGGCTTCGGCGAGTTCCAACCGGCCCGCGCCGTTGGTGAACGGCTTGGGGTCGGCGGGTGACAGAATGGTCATGAAGTGCGGCGGGGCAGGGTCGCCGGGGTTGTCCCGGCTACCGCGCAGCCAGATCTTCTGTACGCCCAGCTTTTTCTTGTCCTGAATGGTCTGCAGATACGGGTATTCGGGCGGCAGGGCGGCCTTGAGGGCTTCGTGCTCGGCCTGCAGGGTGGCGAGCCTTTCCTTCCACGGCCCGTTCAGGAAGCGGTCGACTTTGCCCGCACCATACTTGAACTGGCCGCCAAATGTCTCATTCCAGAGGACAAACTTGTCGCGGTCGATGGAATCGAGACTGGCTTGGCTTAGATCGTTGCGGCTTGGGTCGAGGCCCAGCTTGATCTTGTTCTTTTCGTCGACCAGCTTCTTTTCGGCGTTGACCGCCATCAGGAGGTCCTGGAAATCCTGTGCGGCCTTCTTGCGCTCGTCGGGTGTTTTGGCTGCGAACCATGCCTTCAGGTAGGGGTGGTCCTTCTCCGGTTTCGCCAGATACTTCTGCATGCGCTCGAAGGTTTCGGCGTCCAGATAGCCGCCGGGGACATCGCCGGAAACCGCCAGCATGTACCGGGCCACCTGTGAGCCCAGGACCTCGGCTAGACTATCGGCATGCTCCTTGACATAATCGTCGAGCTCTTTTTTCTTTTCTTCCAGCTTCTTCTTCGCGGCCTTGTATCGATCTACCGTGTCGGGTGGGGCGAGTGGCGCCTGGGAAAGCTCCGTGTTGTTGAAAATGCCAAGGAGTGAGTAGTAGTCGGCTTGGGGAATGGGGTCGAACTTGTGGTTGTGGCATTGGGCGCAGGCGACGGTCATGCCGAGGAAGCCGCGGGTGAGGGCATCGACGCGGTCGTCCTGCATTTCCGGACTCAGGGCGAAGAAGCCGAGGCCGGGCTGGTAGTTCTCTTTGGAGTCCATCAGGTCGCCCGCGATTTGGGCCTTGGCGAACTGGTTCCAGGGCATGTCGCGGTTGAAGGCTGAAATCACCCAGTCGCGGTACCGGAAGGAGTTGGTGTAGGGCTCGTCGTCGGTGGAGTTGAGTTTGTCGTCGGAATAACGGGCGACGTCCAGCCAGTAGCGGCCCCAACGTTCGCCGTAGCGGGAGGACGCCAGCAGCTTGTCGACGACTTTTGCGAAGGCGTCGGGCGATTTGTCGTTCACGAACGCGGTGACTTCATCGAGGGTGGGCGGGAGGCCGGTCAAATCGAGGTAGGCTCGGCGGATCAGGGTCCGGCGGTCGGCGGCGGGTGCCGGGGAGAGGCCTTTTTCCTCCAATTTGGAGAGGATGAAGCGGTCAATGCCGTTTCGGGCCCATTTTGCATCCTTCACGGGCGGCAAGGGAGGATTCGCGATTGGCCGGAAAGACCAGAAGTTGCGCTGGTCCGACGTGATCACATAAGGTGCGGCTTTCACTGGACCGGCTGGCCAGACGGCACCGGCCTTGATCCAACCGGCGACGGCGGAAATCTGTTCGTCCTTCAGCTTGCCGCCTGGGGGCATTTTGAGCTTTTCGTGGGTCTGGCGGATGGCTTGGACCAGGATGGAGCCATCGGGATCTCCAACCTTGATTGCCGGGCCCGATTTGCCACCCGTGAGCAGTGCTTCGCGGGAATCGAGGCGGAGTCCGCCGGACTTGGCGTCGCCGTGGCATCCAAGGCACTTTTCGGCCAGCAGCGGTCGCACCGACATTTCGAATTGCCGTGCGGGGTCGTCGCCCGCTGCGCCGAGTGCGGTTGCCGCAACCACGAACTGGAGTATTAGCGTTCTCGCCACAATAGGGCCATTCTATACCGTTTACTTTGCATCGGCGGCTTGACAAGCGCATGGCCTTCGTTCCACCATTTTGCAATGAAGCCCACACCGAAGGGATGGCCCCGATTGTCCTCGTCCATCTTTTACAACGACGCCGCGAAGGCCATTGACTGGCTGTGCGACGCGTTCGCCTTTGAAGTCCGATTGCGCGTGGAGGGCGAGGGTGGTGTGATCCACCACAGCGAACTCGTTTACGGCGAGGCGCTGGTGATGGTTGGGCAGGCTGGACGCACCACGCCCGGTCGCGAAACATGGCCCCAGTTCGGGAGTCCCGCGTCTGTTGGCGGCATCAACACCCAGTGCCTGCTGGTGTTTGTGGACGACGTGGATGCACACTGCGAGCGGGCGCGCGCCGCCGGGGCGGTCATAGTCGACGAGCCCAGGGTTCACGACTACGGCGAGGCGTACTGGGCCGACCGCAGCTACGGGGTCACCGACATCGAGGGGCACCTTTGGTGGTTCACGCAAAGATTGCGCGATCCAGCTGGCTCCTGACTCGATGTCGAGCCGGCAGCGGCCGAAACTTGGCACGCGACGTGCTCGTGATCGGGCATGGGCACAATCGCTATTCCCGTACCGGTGATCATCGCCGGGCATCCCGAACGAACCGGGCAGACCAACAAAATCTGGCGATGGCTGATTGCAATTGGGGCTCTTGCTGCCGTGGGGGGCGGAATTTTCTATTTCGCCACGCGGGCTCCAGCGGTTTCACCCTATGCCACGGCAAAGGTGGACAGGGGCGACATCGACGCCATCGCGAATACCACTGGCAGCTTGAATGCCGTGGTGACCGTCCAAGTGGGCAGCCAGGTGTCGGGCAACATCATTGCGCTCTACGCCGATTTCAATACCAAGGTGAAGAAGGGGCAGTTGGTGGCCGCCATCGATCCGGCACCCTTCCAAGCGTCGGTCGACCAGGCCACGGGCACCTTGAATGCCGCCATTGCGGCGGCGCGCACTTCCGAAGCCAATGTTGGCAAGACCCGCGCGGACTTGGCCGCCGCCCAGGCCAATGTGCTGAATCAGCAGGGCAATCTGGCCAAGGCCCGCAGTGCGCTCGAACTCGCGCAAGTGGATAACACCCGCAAGGCCACGATGCTCCGGGAGGGTATCGGTACCCATGTGGATGCCGACGCTGCGGAAGCCGCACTCCAGCAGGCCGTTGCAGGGGTTGATTCGGCATTGGCGGGTGTATCGGCGGCACAGGCGGCAGTCGATTCCAGTCGCAAGGCGATTGAGGTTGCCCGCTCCCAGATGGACCAAGCCGGGGCGGTGGTCAAGCAGGATGCGGCCGTCTTGTCCCAGGAGAAGCTGAACTTGAGCCATACGAAGATCCTCGCGCCCGTGGACGGGACGGTGCAATCGAGGAACATGGATGTCGGGCAGACGGTCGCGGCGTCGTTTGCGGCCCCGGTGATCTTCCTGATCGCTCAGGACATGACGAAGATGCAGGTGGATACCAACGTGGACGAGTCCGACATGGGGGCGATCCAGGAAGGCCAGCCGGCCAAGTTCACGGTGGATGCCTATCCGGGCCAGACGTTCAATGGCACGGTCGGGCAAGTGCGGCATGCGCCGATCAATGTGCAAAATGTGATCACGTACGACGTGGTGGTGAATGTCTCCAATCCCGACCTGAAGCTGTTTCCAGGTATGACCGCGAACGTTACGATCCTAACCGGCCACCGGGCGAATGTTCTCCGGCTGCCGAAGACGGCACTCCGGTTTCGGCCGCGCAGTGCTTCAGGTCGACCCCAGGCGGTCGCGGGTGGTCCCGGGGCCGTCGTTTATGTCTTGAACGCGAAGGGGGAGCCCGAGGCTGTGCGCGTGACGACCGGGCTGTCGGACGCAAACCGGGTGGAACTGGTGGGTGGCGGCGTGGTGGAGGGGCAGCTGCTGGTGACTGGATCAGCCGTCAAGCCCGGCACCGCACCGGCTCCCTCCGGCGGCGGCGGCAGGCGGCTGGGTTTTTGACATGAGCTCACGAAAGGTTTGGGCCAGCGTACGGATCGCCCTTCGCGCCCTC
>CAITMP010000152.1 GCA_903893525.1 uncultured Acidobacteriia bacterium
AAGAACACCATGTTTGAGGCGGCGAAAATGCTCCCGGAGGTGATCGACGAGTCTCTCACAGGTCTCGATGCGCTGCAGTTGTCTCGCGAGAAGGGCTACACGGGTGTCGCGCTGAAGGCCTGCAAAGGCCAGTCGCAGACGCTTCTCCTTGCCGCCGCCGCCCAGAAATACAAGATGTTCCGCTGCGTGCAGGATTTGACCTGCCCGGGGGCGGCACTGGTCCATTCGGTCGGAATTGCTGCACACGTTCCCGCAACGTCGGCGCTCGAAGCCAACGCCCGCGAGTACGTCCCCTCGGCAAGCAAAGGATGGGAAAAGCGCTTTCCCGGTATTTTCGAAGTCAAGGACGGCTACATGTCGACTGCCGGGCTGGACGGCCCCGGCCTGTGCACGTCCAAATCGTAAGGAATCAGCATGAACCGACGAACGTTTGCAATTTCAGCCCTCTCCGCCCTCGGAGCCTCCCGCGTGATGGGTGCCAATGACCGCATCCGGGTCGGACTGATCGGTTCCGGCGGCCGTGGCCGACAGGATTGGTCCCAGTTTGTGAAGCAATCCGACGTGGACCCGATGGCCGTCTGCGACGTCTACGATCCTTTCCGTGCACAAGGCATCGAGATGACCGGCGGGCGGGCCAAGCCCTACAAGGATTTCCGCAAGCTTCTGGAACAGAAGGACTTGGACGCCGTGATCGTGGCGACTCCGGACCACTGGCACGCCTACATCACCATCGCTGCCTGCCAGGCGGGCAAGGATGTCTACTGTGAAAAACCTCTCTCGCTCTTCGTCGCCGAAGGCCGAAAGATGGTCGATGCCGCGCGGAAAAACAACCGTGTCGTCCAGACTGGCAGCCAGCAGCGTTCGGGTTCGCACTACGCCGAAGCCGTCAAGCTCATCCAGGACGGTGGCATCGGGGAAGTCCACCGCATCCATGCCGGTTTCCAGCGCAACCTCTACCCCGGCCTCAAGCCCACGGAATTGGCTTCCGGGCTAACCTCCGCGCTTGATTGGGACATGTGGCTGGGACCGGCTCCGAAACGGGATTTCGACCCCTTCCGCTGCATCTACAACTTCCGTTGGTTCTGGGACTATTCCGGTGGCCAGATGACAAACTGGGGTGCGCACCACCTCGACATCGCCCGCTGGATCGCCAATGCCGACGGGCCGTCGGAAGTCTCGGGCTTCGGCGGTCGCTATTCGCTAACCGACGGCGGGGAGACCCCGGATCTCCAGCAGGTCACCTACCGCTTCCCGAAAATGCTGATCACCTGGACTTCCAGCGAGGTCGCCGAGGGCAAGCCGGTCACGCTCGACATTTACGGGACCAAGGGCATGATGACCCTTCTCCGCAACGGCTACACCGTTACCCCGGAGAAAATCGGTTCCAAGGGCGACGCCAAAGCCGCAATGCCGGCTATGAACGTGAAGGGCGGGGAACTGGACCAGATCCACGCTAGAAACTTCCTCGACTGTGTGAAGAGCCGCAAGCGCCCGAACGCAGACATCGAGGACGGCCACCGGTCCGCGATCATGTGCCACTTGGGCAATATTTCCACCAAGTTGGGACGGTCCCTCAAGTGGGACTGTGCCAAGGAGCAGATTGTTGGCGATGCGGAAGCATCGAAGCTCCTGACCCGCCCCTACCGGGCTCCGTGGCGACTGGTCTAGGCCGGTACTCCCGAATGGATTCGGGGGCCGACGGCTTGGCCCTGCAGGATTTTCGCTTCAGCTGCCAGCATCTCCTGCCATCGGAAATCTACAGGAATGCTGGCCAGTTTCCGGCGCACACCGCCACCCGCCGTGCGATGTGCCGCTTTCAGGAATACCTTGAAATGTCCCAGCTCGGATGAAAACAAGGCCTTGTACAGCGCAGCCAGATCCTCTGCGCCTTCCATCTCTGCCGCGCACGTAGCCAGAACCGAAAACCGCTCGCACGACCTCAGTTCAATCAGGGCGGATGCGAAAAGCCGGTCGATAATCTCGTCCTGTCCGCCCAACCGGACCAAAGCGCGCAGCTGGCTGGCGTAGGGGTTGCTGTGGCTCCGTCCCAAACGCCCGCCGCGCCGGGTCAGCAGCCTCACCACCTGGGACAAATGCGCTGCCTCGTCGCGCGCGATGCCGGTCATGGTTTCCACCCAGCCGGGGAGCCACTCGCCCGGCCACCGGGTCAGCAATTCCATTGCATTCTGGGCGGCCTTCTTTTCGAGAAAGGCGTGATCCGCCAGCAGGGGCACCGGATCGGCCAATACGGCGCGGCCCCACTCCAAGGGTGTTCGGGAGTGCAGCGGCAGAACGTCGGCTTTTGATATCAAATCGGACACTAGTACCACCTTAACCGGCAGTGAGCTGTTGCCGCAGGACCGATGCGAACGCCGCCGGAATCGCACGGGCCTTCTGGGTGGCCACGTCCATGCAGACGATGACAACCTTGCCCCGGGCGCATTCCACCCCGCCGTTCTCCATCAAGTAGGCCAGTGAAAACGAGCTGTGGCCGACGCGAGCGACGGATACTTGGGTTTCCACGGCGTCATCGTGCCGCAAGGCACCGGAAATGTCGCATTCAGCATGGACCCTGGGCCATGCAACTTCAGTCCGCCCGATTTGAGCGTAGTCGAAGCCAAGTGTCCGGAGGAACTCCTCCTCGGCGGCCTCGAAGTGACGGAACAATGATGAATAGTGGATGCGCCCCGACGCATCCGTGTCAGAGAACCGGATTCGCGCGGGCCAGCGGAACGGCATTATTTTGGGACTCCCGCGATCCGCTTGACCACCTCGTTTGCCAAGGGATTGGGGATCGGGATGGAGAGGTTGTACTGAGCTATCTTCCATTCCTTCCCGATCCGGATCAGCACCCCGGAACCTCGGCACGGGCCCATGTTTGGTGTATCGAGAGCCTCGTCGAACCATGCAGTCTTGCCGTCAGCCGAGAAATCGACATGCCTGTGGTGGGCCTTGAAGCTCCAGGCTTTCTTCTTGTCGAAGTGGGGCTTGGCCCAGATTCGGAACTCGGATACGGTCCAACGTTCCGTCCCGTCCGTGCCCATGAAGACGCCGTTAGGGGCGAAGTGGTTGAAATATCTGGCCTCGTCGGCGACGGACGCGGCTTGGTGCCAGTCGTCGAGGACGGTTCCAACGGCATCGGCCGGGCTCTGAACGGCCAGCATTGCGAGGAGTGTGAGTGCGAGCATGTTCCTTTAATCAGGATAGGCCGAGCCGGGTTTCGCAATCCGAATCCAGTGGTCGCGGAACTTGGAGTGGATGCCGGGGATCTCCACGGCGGGCATATGACAGGAGGCACAATTCGATTTTCCAACCGGACAGGCCTTCTTCACGGTTGCCCCATGGCACGACCGGCATTGGGTGTCCACGTTGATCTTGGTCGTCGTAACCACCTTTGGGGGGGGCTGTTTCGCGCTGTGTGGGTCGTGGCAGGCTGTGCACGCAATCCGCTTGTCGGCACCGTCGTAGCATTTGCTGTTGGCGAGGCGGTAGGGCTGGAAGCGCACATTCTGGACGTCGTGCGGGCCGGTCACGGCGATATCCTCCCACGTTCGATGGCAAGCCCCGCAGAGAGTGGAGACTTGATCCGTGGATATTTTCGAAAGCTTCGCCATTGGGGACAGATCAGCCGCGTGGGTGAGGGCACCTTTGTGGCAATGCTCGCACTGGACGCCCTGATTTGGTTCGGGGAGCCCGCCGGAAGAGTGGCATCCGAAACACCGGCGTACCTCGGACGGGTCGATGATCCGACCAAAAGCCTCTTCCAGGTTTCGACGTGGAAGACCCAGGTGGCCGGGGGTAATGTCGATCGATTTCGAGGAGGTGTAGAAGCTGACAGTGGTCTCGTACAAGGCATTGTTGCGTTCGAAAACCCATGTCTGGCCCAGATTCCCAAACCCGAACGCCCACTGAAGCGGTGTCTCCAGCGTCTGTTTGCCATCAGTAACGGAATAGACGCCGTTCCGGACGTACCAGCGGAAGCCGTCCCGGCGCAACTCCAGTGCCCGATTGGATTTCAAAACATCCGAATCGGCGGCACGGAACAACGTTTGGGCCATGGGTGCTGCTCCATGCGTTGCCGTTTCCTTCGGATGGCAACCGGCGCAGACCGGTACGGCGGCAGCTAGGAGCAGCAGGATCATTGGGTTAATACATTGAGTTACGACTGGCGCTACGACAATTTCTTCTTCCATGCCTCGGCGGTCAGCGCGGCCAGATCAGCCTCGTAGTTGGCACCCAGGCTTCCTCCGGTGGAAGGGTCGCGCAGGGCCCGGAACATATGCTCGGAGACCAGGGAGCCGATGGCGTGGACGGCGTCATGCCGGTTCAGGCCTTGTCCAATCAGGCGCGCGAGCACGGCGGCCGTTGGGTAGCCAGCCCCCATCGCGACTTGGTTCTCGACCACGGCGTGGATGGCGGCATGCAGCCGGTCGTTGGGTTTGGCTTCCTTGTTCCCGATGTGGAACTTCAGAACGGCGGCAACGCGCCCGGCCTCGTCCGTGGCCGTCCAGGCCAAGGCGTTCGGGCCGATGAGGGGATTGTACTTCAGAACCATTTCTGATTCGAATTATACGGCGCTCGCGATTGCGGCGGGGTGGGCGAACCCAGACCGGTCGGAGATTCGCTAAACTCCAATTAGATGGAGCATTCCCTCCCCGACCTGACACTGTTGCTGAATGAATACAGTGCCGGGGACCGCACCGCGTTGGACCGCCTGATTCCGCTCGTTTACCATGAGTTGCGTAAGATCGCGGCAGGGTGTCTGTCCAGTCGTGATGCCGAGTTGCTGCAGCCGACGGCATTGGTGAACGAGGCGTGGCTCCGAATGGCTGGGCGTGCCGTGCCCGAACTCCAGAGCCGCAAGCATTTCTATGTGGTGGCGGCGACCATCATGCGCCAAATCCTGGTGGATTATGCCCGGGCCCGCAATGCCGACAAGAGGGGCGGCGGAATCCAGCACGCGGAATTGACGGTGGCCATGGCTGGTGCTCCGCACAGGCCGCCGAGCGTTTTGGCGCTGCACGATGCACTGGACAGTCTGGGAAAAGTGGATCAGCGCAAGGCGCGCATCCTGGAGCTCCGGTTTTTCGGTGGCCTGACTGTGGAGGAAACCGCCGACGTGATGGACCTATCCCCCACAACGGTACATCGCGACGTCCGATTCGCCCAAGCTTGGCTCCTCTCCGAATTGGCCGGAGCGCGCGCAACTTAGTCGGAAGTTTTTCCGGTGTCCGTGGCAGGTTTGTCCTGCCGGTTCCGTACGTTTCAATGAGCACGCAAAATGTGCTCGAAATTTGAAGGACACCAACCATCATGGCAACATCAACGACTTCAATCGACTCCCAAGGCGGAGGACGGTTCGCGGGGACCATCGCGGTCATCGCTCTGGGCTGCGCCGCGCAGGCATTCGCAGGACAGGTTCGAATTACGGACCTTGGTACATTTTCGGGTGGAAGCAGCTCGGCCGCCACAGGCATCAGCGCCAATGGAATCGTGGTCGGATACTCCACAAAGTCCGACGGGAATGGGCATGCTTTCGTCTATTCGGGCGGGGTTATGCACGACGTCGGCAATTTGGGTACCAGTTCCGACGCCGCAGAATCGCTCGGATGGGCGGTCAACAGTTTCGGTTACGCGACTGGCACCTCGATGCAGAACGGCCGCCTCAGGGCGTTCGAATGGGATGGCAACGCCATCTCTCCGGTCGGAGTTCTGCCAACGGACCACGATGCCGAAGGCGTTGCAATCAACGAACGGGGTGACGTAGCCGCCTCGACCGGTATTTTTAGTGGGCATCACGTAGTGAGGGGTCGAGCTTACCTGTACTCGGCCGCCGGGCTTACCAGCATTGCGGGGCCCGCGAATTGGTACGTGACGGCTGCCGGTCTCAACAACAACGAACAAGTTGTGGGCACCATGGTGGACTTGAACAACACAGACCACGCCTTCTTGTTCGACCCGGCCACCGGCCATACCACGGACTTGGGCACCCTTGGCGGGGGGAGCAGTGCGACTGCGATTAATGACAATGGGCAAATAGTCGGTTACTCCCAGATCGCTGGCAGCATTGTCCACGCATTTCTGTATTCCGGCAACAGCATGGTGGATCTTGGGACCGGAACCAGCGAAAGCCGTGCCAAGGCAATCAGCGCCGACGGACATGTGGTCGGAACGATGGGGGACGGCTTTATCCAGCAGCAGGCCTTCATGTATTACGGCGGCATTGTGACGGACTTGAACACGCTGCTTCCCGCCAACTCGGGCTGGGATATCGTTGACGCGACCGGTATCAATGACAGCGGTCAAATTGTCGGCACCGGCTATATCAACGGCCAGAGCCACGCCTACCTGCTGGAATTGAACGGTGCGTCGGACCCGGTTTCAGAGACGCCGGAACCGGGCACCTGGGCGTTGCTCCTAGCAGGTTGCGGCGCGGCTGCATTGAGACGGCGCTTCCGTTAGGAGCCAGTTGCCGGTTCGGGTGCCTTGCGGGCTTGGTTCCGAGGCACCCGGGCGACTGGCAACGGCTCTCGCCATTGGTCCTACGGGGTCGTTGCGCAGTCGAACCGACCTTCCCCGCGCTTTCGCTCAGGAGTTGTAAACCGATATCCGTGCAACCGTGCGGAATCCCAGCCGCTGGTAAAGATCCCGACCGAGCGGGGAAGACTGCAGCACGATGGGCATTGGGCCGGTCCTCGACAAAGCGCGTCCGACGGCCAGCCTTGTGACGGCTTCCCCAATGCCGAGCCCGCGGTGGGACGGCAGCGTCGCGATGTTGTAGAGACCGACGGCTCCGTGCGACGGCACCCACGCAGCCGTCGCCACCGGCATGCCGTCCAGGTAGGCGACGATGCTACTGAATCCGGGTCGGCGGGCTGGCTCGGCGCAGTCGAAAACCTCCGAAAACCAGTTCGGGGGGACGTGGAAGCACTGCGAGCCTACCATCCGGAAATCGGCTAGGCGGACATCTGAGTCAACCGCGCGGAGGTCGAGTGCCGGGAGGGGCCGTTTGGGCGGGGCCAGTTCGATGGCCGCCATCCCCGGCATTTCCGCGGCGCAGCGCAGCCCTTGCCGGGCGCACATCGCGCCAAGCCGACGGCGCGCCAGCCACCCCAGCCAATCCTCGCAGAACCAGAACGACCAATCGATTCCCTCGCGCTCAAAGTGTGTCCGGGCCGTGTCGATTCGGCGCATCAGGGTATCCCCGGAATCCACCGGTCGATTCAGAAACGCGGAGTTGAACATCTGGAATTCCACACCCAGCGACGCGATCGAGACTCCAGGCAATTCCAGAATCCGGGCCTTTGGCCGTCCAGGAACCAGGGCACGGAACGACTCCCGCAGGTTTCTCTCGACAAGTTGGAAATCCATTTTTCGGTCCGCAAAGACTGCCGGTATATGATGCAAGACTATGGCATCCACCGCCCCCGGCGCAATCGCCGCTGACATGAAGCCTCTCCAAAAGCCGACTAAGGTACGTTACTGGGTCGTAATTTTCGCCGTCATACTGGCGATCATCACATACATCGACCGGGTCGCCCTCTCCCAGGCAGCCCCCCAGATTAGCAAGGACCTCAACCTTTCCAAAGAGCAGATGGGATGGGTGTTTTTCTGCTTCCTCAGCGCCTACGCCCTGTTTGAAATCCCGAGCGGCTATTTGGGCGACAAACTGGGCGCGCGCAATGTTCTGACGCGGATCGTGGTGGCTTGGTCGGTTTTTATCGCAGCCACCGGACAGGCGTTCAACTTCCTTTCGATTCTGGTGATCCAGACGCTGTTCGGCATGGGCGAGGCCGGCGCGTTTCCGAATATAGCCAAGGCGTTCTCGGTGTGGCTGCCGCGCGACGAGCGCGTCCGGGCCCAGGGGATCGTCTGGTTGTTTGCACGGTGGGGCGGAGCGATCACGCCGGTTTTGGTATTTCAGATCCTGCAGATCGTGTCCTGGCGGACGGCCTTCGGGGTTTTCGGCTGCCTCGGCACCATTTGGGCCGTAACTTTCTACCGCTGGTTCCGGGACAAGCCGTCCGACAATCCGAACGTCAATGCCGCCGAACTGGAATTGTTGAAGCACTCGCACTCGCATGCGCACGGCAGCGTGCCGTGGGGCAAATTTGTGCGGTCGCCGCAAGTCTGGATGCTGGGCGGGCAGTATTTCTGCCTCTCGTATAGCTGGTACTTTTCGATCACCTGGTTGCCGACCTACCTGCGGGAGGCCCGCCATCTGAATCCGGCCGAGATTGCCCGGGTTGCCGGCATGCCGCTGTTTCTGGGTGGAATCGGCTGCCTGTTCTCGGGATTCATTGCCAAGCCTCTGACCAAATTGACTGGCAGCGTGACGGCCACCCGCCGCCTGCTGGGCTGCCTTGGATTCCTGAGCGCCGCCAGTCTGATTGTGATCTCGACGATGATCAGCGACCCCTTCTATGCCGTAGTGGCGCTGGCGTTTGCCAGTTTCTCCAATGATTTGGTGATGCCCGGTTCCTGGGGTTCGTGCATGGATGTGGGCGGACGCAATGCCGGAACGCTCTCGGGAACGATGAACATGATGGGGAATTTGGGGGGCGCGGTGGCGTCCGCATTGGCCCCCTACATTCTGAAGTCAGCCGGGGGCGATTGGAACAAGGTTCTCTATGTGGCTGCCGGGGTCTATTTCCTCGGGACCTTCTTCTGGATTGGGCTCGACCCGGTCACGCCGATTGACAAGGACGAGGCTCACGCATAGCGGGTACCAACGGTGAGGGCCATAAGGGGCTGGATGTATAAGGATGTTAGGTGTATTATTGACTTCGAATAATATCCCTAATATCCTTATACATTAGAGGTCGCCCACATGGATTCAGTCAAGAACCCCTACTCGCCCGGTGCCGGGAGCCGCCCACCAGAACTCGCGGGACGTGACGCTTTGCGGGAGCAGGTCAGGGTTGCCATCGAGCGCATCCGCATCGGCAGGAGCGCAAAGAGCATTCTCATGGTGGGTTTGCGTGGCGTCGGCAAGACTGTGCTGTTGGATCGTATGCGGGCCGATGCACAGGCATCCGGAATTCTCGCAGTCCGCATCGAGGCTCCGGAGGGTAGATCACTACCCGCACTCATTGCCCCGCAGCTCAGGTCGGCATTGCTCCAAGTTAGCCGGGTCGAGTCGGCCAGGGCGCGTGCGAAACGTGCACTCCAAGCGTTGGCAGGTTTCGCCAAGGGGATGAAGTTGCAGTTTGGGGACATTGAGGTCGGGTTCGACTACGATCCGGAGCCGGGGTTGGCCGACAACGGAGATTTTGAGGGGGACTTGGGGTCGCTCCTGGTTGAGGTGGGCAAGGCCGCCCAAGGGGCCGGGACTGCCGTTGTCCTATTCATCGACGAACTCCAGTATGTGCCGGAGAGCCAGTTCGCCGTGCTGATCTCAGCCTTACACCGATGCGCACAGGAGGCACTGCCGGTCACCGTTGTCGGGGCAGGTCTCCCGCAACTGAGGGCCTTGGCTGGCAATGCGAAATCCTACGCAGAACGCCTCTTCGACTATCCGATGATCGGACCACTTGCGTTCCCAGAGGCAGAGATCGCCATAGCCAAGCCTGCTCATGACGAGGGGGTAGACTATGAACCGGAAGCGCTGCAACGAATTGTCTCAGAAACAAAGGGCTACCCGTACTTCCTCCAGGAATGGGGCAAGCACGCGTGGGATGTCGCCCGTAGCAGTCCAATAACGCTGGCCGATGTCAACGCCGCTACTGTTGAGGCCTTGGCGGCGTTGGATGACAGCTTCTTCCGGGTCCGGTTTGATCGGCTAACCCCTAAGGAGAAGCTCTATCTCAGAGCGATGTCCGAACTGGGACCCGGTCCGCACCGTTCGGGGGACGTGGCCAATGCTTCAAAAAGAAAGGTAAACGCTCTAGCTCCGGTCCGTCAGTCATTGATCGCAAAAGGCATGATTTGGAGTCCGAGCCACGGGGACACCGCCTTTACGGTTCCGCTCTTCGACGAGTTCATGAAGCGGATCATGCCGGGTTCCCGGTGGGAGACGGAACTCTGAGGTCCCCCAATCCTCCGGCGCCTATTCGTCAACCAGTTTGAGGATCATACCGGTATCCGTCGCCATCCAGACATGCTTTTCGTCGGGACCAGCCAGAATGGCGCTGTGGGCGACGGCCCGATAGTCGACGGTCATCTCGGTCCACTTCTCCATATCTGTACTGGTCAGGACCTTCACCTTACCGGGGATCGGGCTGCTGGCGACGGGGCCGGAAGGTTCATAACCGGCAAGGAACGCCACCGTTGAGCCGGGGAACATCTTGACGTCAGTGATCGCGCGGTCCTTCTGGCGGAAGATCCGGGTGCTGCGGCCGGTGCGCATGTCGATGCGCATGATCTCGCTGGGGTAGTCGAAGATATCGCGGAATGTGATCAGGCCGATGCCGATGCCCTGGGGGGTTAGGCTCATCCGGGTGATCTCTCCAAATACGGAGGCGTCGCTCTTGATCCACTTCTTGCCGCCGTCGGTGGTTTCCAACAGCACGCCGTAGTGCGGGACTTGCTTCCGTTGTGCGGCGCGCTCCGGGTCGAGCCAATCGGGGCCGCCACGCCGAGGCGGAATGTTCCAGCCCGAAATCATTCCCTTGCCATCGGCAAATGCGATTTCGCCGAACGTGGTGTAAACCGGATCGCTTTGGACTTCCTTCAGGATTTCCAAGGGCTTCCAGGAATCCCCGCCATCGGTGGTTTCGAAGACACGCTTTTGGAGTCCGGCGGCGAAACCGTGCTGTCTGTCCAGGAACCAAACGCGGAGAAGACTCCCCGGAGCGTTCTTGAGCTTGCTCCAACTGCGGCCGGATTCGGCCGTGGTCCAGATTCCCTTGTCGGTTACCATCCAGCCAGTGGATGAATCGAGGAAAAAGAGTGATATGCCCGCTTCTTTTACCGGTGCCTCGGTCCAATTGGCACCGCCGTCGCTGGTGACCAGGACGACAGGCTTGTCCTTTTCGTTGCGGTCGGTGGTGTAGCCGCAGGCAACGCCGCGCTTCTGGTCCGGAAAGGCCAGATCGTTGATGGTCAGGGTGGAGTCGATCTTGCGGTATCGGTACTGTATGTCCCAGCGTTGGGCTCCGGGCAACGATTCCGCGAGAAAGGCCGCCGCCATCGCCAACAGCTGGAGTTTGCGCATAGTATTGTGTGTCAGGGCTTGGCCCTGGTGCCCGCACTTGCGGCTCCCGAAGGCACGAAAGATGATAGGACGAGTTCCGCGTGGTTTATGGATGCAAGAATTTGCGGCTCGATGCGTGCAAGAGCCAATGCGCAGCCGACCTGTTCCCCCAAGGTGGTGAGCAACTCCATCTCGCCGCCCGAATGCTGGTGGGCTTGGCGGTATTGGACGTTGATGACACCTACAACCCGGTTGCGGGCAATCACCGGGGCCGAGAGGAAGGATTCGAACGAATCCTCCTGAAGTTCGCCGAAGTGCTTGAAACGGGGGTCCTTGTAGGCCTCGCGGGAGATTGCCAGCAGGCGGCGCTCGCGGGCCACCCAGCCGGTCAGGCCTTCGTTCAACTTGAGACGGACGCGCCCAATCTGGGACTCATTCTGGGAATTGGAGGCGCAAAGCACCAGGTGGTCGCGGTCGCACAGGTAAACCAGGCAGGAGTCGCACTCCGTGAATTCCACCACCATGGCGACGATCCCCTGCAAAACCTCCTGCAGACTCATGTCCCGGACCATGAACCGGCTTACTTTCTGGAAGAGCCTTAACTGCTGTTCCGTCCGCTGCAGTCGAACTTCCAGATCCTTGGCCTTGGACACAGTACCAGTATAGTCCCCCAATCCAGCCAAATTCGGAGCCAGTCTTGCTATCGTTGAACTGGGCGGACCTTTTTCCGCCGGTTCAGAGACCACGAATGCCAACGATTGCCACTTGGAATACAGACGGAAGCTCTCCGGCCGTGGAATATGCACGGGAAACATTGGAGCAGGTTCGACGGCATGCCTTGCTGGGGTTCCTGTCGGTGCCCAAGATTGGTGCGGGTGCTGGCGGTTTGCTGTTGGGCGAACGCACTGCGGGCGGCGTGCGAATCCTCGATTCGGTTGAAATTCCCTGTTCCCATGCTTTCGGACCTTCCTTTGCCCTAACGGAGGCGGAAATCGCGGCTGTGGTCGCGTTGGCGCAGCACCCGAGGGAGCTCAGCGTCGTTGGTTGGTATGTTTCGCGAACGCGCGGTCCGATCGAGATGGCGGAGCGGGACTTGGCCTTGTACCGCACAATTTGTCCCGAGCAGTGGCAACTGGCGTTGGTGTTGCAGCCCAGCGCGGTCCATACAACGAAGGCTGTGCTTTGCCACCGGGACGACTCGGGTGTCATTCTTCGCGGTCCCCAGACGAGTGTTGACCCATGGGCTGCCCCGGAAGAGGACTTGAGCGACTTGGAATCGGCTGACAGTGCTGGTCCGGTCGTCGAAGTTGTTGCGCCGGTGCCAGTTACGCCGGTGGTTCCGCAGCCGCCGTCCTCTCCTCCGGTTGCCCAAGCGCCACCCCCACCGCCTCCCGTACAGCCCCCACCTCCCGCACCCAGAGTCGAGGAGCCACCTGCCCAGACGCGGCCGCCCGTCGCAAGTCGTCCCAACGTGCCGCAACGCACGGTACCTCAAAACACCACGCCATCGGGAGAGGACTTCCGCCCAAGCAAGCCCCGCCCGGAACGGCAGCGCTTTGCGCCCCAGCCGGATATCCCGAATTTCCGCCACGACGTCCCCAGCGACAATCCCGGGATTCTGCCAATCCGCCCTCAGTTTTCCAAAGAGACCGCGGCTCCCATCCCGGGCCGGGAGGTCAACCAATCAACGAAGGCCGATCCCCGCGCGCGGGGCGTAATTCCGATCCGGCCCAAATTCGACGCCCCGGCCAGGGACTCGTCGGTATCCCAGCCATACGCGGGCCCATTTGTGCCCCAGCCCAAGACCCGCCGCTTCTGGTCGGTCATTGGATCCGTGGCCTTGGCGCTGCTGGTGTTGGCCGCCTATGTTGTGAAGGATATTTGGATTCCCCGGGTTCCTCTCAAATTGGAGATCACGGAATCGAAGGGCGAAGTAACCCTTCAATGGAATCGGGATGGCGTGGCGGGGATCGAACAGGCCTCTCTGATACTCAACGACGGTGGACAGTTGCAATCAGTGTTGCTCGATTCCAAGCAGTTGGCGAAGGGTGTGTTTACCGCCAAGCACAAATCGGACCGGGTCACCGCCATTATCCGGCTCGGCGAAGAGCGGATTTTGGCTGTTTGGGACGCACCGTCGAAATTGCCCGCTCCGGCAGCCCAGGCGGTCGTCGAGCAGGCCGTCACTTCGGCCGATCCGGTGGTCAAGCCTGCCACTCCGGTGTCGCAAGCACCGTCTGCGTCCCCCTCGTCCGCCGACGGCGGTTCAGCCGCGCCGATAACAACCCAGCCTGTCAAGAAGCCTTAGCCGTTGCTAAGCTTGGCCGCTGGTAAACTTGGCCGTTGCTAAACTGGAGATTCACGCAATCGCAATGTTTTCCGGTCCAACGGTCCGGTCAAAACAGCCGGGGTGGAACGTCCCGGACGCTTGAATCATGAAACTCGACAGGATTACACTCAGGCATCTCCGGATGCCTTTGGTGCACTTTTTTGAGACCAGTTTCTCACGCACCTACGCCCGCGACATTGTAGTTGTAGAGGTGGAAAGCGACGGACTTTCCGGGTGGGGCGAAATTACTGCGGGTGAGAACCCCTTCTACAACGAGGAGTGGACGGTTTCGGCATGGTCCATTGCCAGGGATTACGTCGCTCCTCGCCTCCTGGGCCGTGAGATTGAAACCGCACTTGATGTGGACCCGCTCATCCGCCACATTCGTGGCCACAAGATGGCGCGTGGTGGCGTCGAGGCCGCCGTGTGGGACCTCCAGGCTCGTCGCAACGGCAATCCGCTGTGGAAGGAAATTGGCGGCGGTGCCCGTCGGGAAATTCCTTGCGGTGTCTCCATCGGCATTCAAGACACCATTGAGCAACTCCTCGGGAAGATATCGACGGAGCTCGCGGCCGGCTACCAGCGGATCAAAATGAAAATCAAGCCCGGCTGGGACATTGAGGCCGTCGCCAAGGTGCGTGAATCTTTCCCCACCGTCCGCTTGATGGCCGATGCCAATTCGGCCTACACTCTTGCCGATGCCGACCGGTTGCGCCAGCT
>CAITMP010000153.1 GCA_903893525.1 uncultured Acidobacteriia bacterium
CATCGGCGGCTTCCGCATCTCCAGACTCTTCCGCAGTGCCTCCATGATGTCGATCACCGGAGCCATATGCGTCTCCGGTGTGGCGATCACCTCCTGGCCCGCCACCTTGGAGTCGATCATCTTCCGCAGATTGTCCCGGTAGGCGTCGGAGTACTTCTCCGGCTCGAACTCCCCGGCCAAGCTCTCCACCAACATGCGGGCCAGCGCCAGTTCCTTGTCCTTCAGATTGGTCGCGTCCACCCGGAACTCGTCGGTCCGCCGAACTTCATCGGCATAGTACATGGTGTGCAGCACCATACCCCGGCCGCCCGGACGCAGCACCACCACATGCTCGCGGTTGTGCATGGCAACCTTGGCGATCCCGAAATACCCGGTCTCCCGCAACGTTTCGAACAGCAGCGAATATGGCTTCTCGCCACCCTCGTCCGGTGCCATGTAGTACGAACTCTCAAGAAAAACGGGATCGACCGAATCGCCCTTGACGAACTCCTGGATCTCCATCACCTTGGCCGTCTTGGGTGCGACCTTCTTGATGTCCTCATCGTCAATCACGACGTACTTGCCCTTTTCGTACTCGTAGCCCTTGACGATTTCGCTCCTCGGGATCGGTTTGTCCTCCGCCGCGCAGAAGGTCACCTGCTTGATCCGGCTCCCGTCGTGCTTGTGGAGCTGGTTGAAACCGATGCTTTCGCTGCGCGCCGCCGTGAACAGCCGGACCGGAAATGAGACCAGTCCAAACGTGAGATGCCCCTTCCAGATGCTCGTCGCCATAGTAGAGCTATAACATGGAAGGGCGAACATTTCCAAACCTTTATGCATTTGGAGGAATACAGGCGCAAACGCGACTTCGCCAAGACCCCCGAACCCCCGCCCGGTGGCGTGGACGACGCACCTAGGCGCGTGGGCAAATTCTTTGTCCAGCGCCACAACGCCTCCCACCTTCACTATGATTTCCGCTTGGAAATCTGCGGAGTTTTGAAATCCTGGGCGGTTCCGAAAGGCCCCACTCTCGACCCCACAGCGAAACCCTTCGCCGCGCTCGTGGAAGACCACCCCCTCGAATACGGTCCCTTCGAAGGCAACATCCCGGCCGGGAACTACGGTGCCGGCTCCGTCATGCTCTGGGACCGCGGCCATTTCGAACTCATCGGCGAGGACGACGCACCCACCCAGCTGGAGCGCGGTGACCTGAAGTTCCGCCTCCACGGCGAGCGGCTCGGCGGCACCTGGGCCATCGTGCGCATGAAGACGAAAACGTCCAAGGGCACGGAATGGCTGCTCATCAAGAAGAAGGACGAGGCCTCGAAGCCCGGTTGGGATCCCGAAAACCACGCCACCAGCATCCTCACCGGCCGCACCCAGGACCAGATTGCGGCAAACGCCCCGCCCGTTGGCGCGCCCAAGGTCGAGCCGAAACTCGGCAAGGCCCAGCTACCACCGTTTTTCGCCCCGATGGGGGCCAACATCACCGACAAGCTCCCCAAAGGCCCCGATTGGATCTACGAAATCAAATGGGACGGCGTCCGAGCCCTGGTCTACATCGACCACGGCAACCTTTCGATCCTGACCCGCAACAACAACCGCTGCGAGCGCCAGTATCCCGAACTCCAAGTCCTGCCCCACTACATCGACGCCCGTCAAGCGGTCCTGGACGGCGAAATCGTCGTTCTGGACGACAAGGGCGTCTCGCAGTTCGAGCTTATCCAACCCCGCATCCACACCTCCGATGGACACGCCATCGCCCGGATGGCCGAACGCCGCCCTGCGCTCTTCTACGCCTTCGACTTGGCGCATCTGGACGGTCACGATCTGCGCAAACTCCCGCTTTCCGAGCGCCGCGCGAAACTGGCCGCCATCCTGAAGCCCTTTCCGCTGCTGCGTCTGTCGGAAACATTCCCCGCCGAGGGCGATGACCTTCTGGAGGCCGCCCGTGCCACCGGTCTGGAGGGCCTCGTTGCGAAGCGTCTCAGCAGCGCCTACGAATCCAAGCGCAGTTCCGACTGGCTCAAGCTGAAATTGGTCACCGAGCAGGAATTCGTGATTGCGGGTTGCACTCCGGGCGAACGCGATACCTTCGGCTCCCTCGCCGTGGGCTACTACGACGACCATGGCGACCTGGTCTACGCGGGCAACGTCGGCACCGGCTTCACGGAGAAGACCCTGGCCGAACTCTGGGCCAAGCTGCAGCCGTTGGTTACCGCGAAAAGGCCGTTCGCGAGGGGCGACAAGATTCCGAAAGGCACCATCTGGGTGGAGCCCGTCCTCACCGCGCAACTCAAATTCGCCAATTGGACGGGTGACGGGAAGCTGCGCGCGCCGGTGTATCTTGGCCTGCGCAATGACAAGGCCCCGGTGGAGGTCGTGCGCGAGACACCCGCACCAGCCCCCGCCACAACGTCGAAGCTCACCAACCTCGACAAGATCTACTTCCCAGAGCATGGCTACACCAAGGGTGACCTCATCCAGTACTACGACACCGTCGCGCCCCTCATCCTGCCGCATTTGAAGGACCGCCCCCTGTCACTCAAGCGCTATCCCAACGGCATCCACGGCGAATACTTCTTCCAGAAAAACACGCCGGATAACTACCCAGCCTGGCTACGGACCGAAATCGTTGACAACACCCGCTACATCATTTGCAACGACAAGGCGACGCTGCTCTACCTCGCCAACCTCGGCTGCATCGACCAAAACCCGCTGATGAGCCGAATCGGATCCATCGAATCCCCGGACTTCATCCTGATGGACATCGACCCCTACCAGTGCGGCTACGACAAGGTGGTGGAGGCCGCGCTGCTGGTGAAGGGAAAACTCGACGCCATCGGCCTCACCGGTTACCCCAAGACGACCGGTGGCGACGGCATGCACGTGTACGTTCCCATCGAACCGGTGTACGCGTTTGAGACGGCGCGCGCCTTTGCCGAGATCATCGCGCGACTGCTGGCAACCGAGCATCCCAAGCTTTTCACCACCCCCCGCGCTGTCGACAAGCGTGAAAAGGACCGAGTCTACTTCGACTGGATGCAGATCGCCAGCGCCAAGACGATTTCGGCACCTTATGTAGTTCGGGCCCATCCCGGTGCGCCCGTGTCGACGCCGCTCGCGTGGGACGAAGTCAAGTCCGGTCTGCACCCCTCGCACTTCACCATCAAGACTGCCCCGGCCCGATTCGCCAAGCTGGGGGACCTGTTCGCAGGCGTATTGAAGAAGCCCCAACGGCTGGAGGAGGCCTTCGCCCGGCTGCAGTCGTTGATCCAGCGCTAGAAATCGAAACAATCCGGCACACAGGTGCGACAATCATACGATTCACCACCATGCGACGCTCGGTCCTCAGCCTCCTGTTCCTTTCGCCCTTGTTCGCGGCCGACACCCCGTGGCCTGTCAACGGCGGTCCCTACAACATCCGCTACACGGAACTTTCCCAGATCACCCCGGCCAACGTCTCGAAATTGCAGGTGGCGTGGACTTGGGACGCGCACGAAGCTTTCAAGGACTCCGAGATGCAGAGTAACCCCATCGTCGTCGATGGAATTCTGTACGCGACCACCCCCAAAATGCACGTCGTCGCGCTGGATGCCCGCACCGGACGTGAAGTTTGGAACTTCGACGCCAGCCGCGGCGAGCCGATCCAGCGCCGCTTCCGCCACCGCGGCGTCACGGTCTATCAGGACCGTGTTTTCGCCACCTACCGCAACCTTCTTTGGTGCCTCGACCGAAAGACCGGCCAACCGATCCAGAAATTCGGTGAAGACGGGCATATCGACCTGCGCAAAGGCCTCGACCGTCCCTTCGAAGCTCTCAGTGTCAGCGCCTCCAGTCCGGGCGTGATTTTTGAGGACATGATCGTGTTCGGGTCGTCGGTCCCGGAAACCTTGCCGGGTGCTCCCGGCGATATTCGAGCCTACGATGTCCACACGGGCCAGATGCGCTGGACCTTCCACACCATCCCCCACCCCGGCGAATTCGGCTACGAAACCTGGCCGAAGGAGGCGTGGAAGATCAGTGGAGGCGCCAACGCGTGGGCTGGCCTCAGCGTGGACCCCAAACTCGGCATGATCTTCGCCGCCACGGGGTCGGCGTCGTTTGACTTCTACGGTGCCAACAGGCTCGGCGACAACCTCTTCGCAGATTGCATCATTGCCCTGGACGCCCGCACTAGCAAGCGGGTTTGGCATTTCCAAGGTGTCAAGCACGACCTTTGGGATCTGGATTTCCCAGCAGCCCCGAGCCTGGTGACGGTGACCCGCAATGGCAAGAAGGTCGACGCGGTGGCCCAGATTGCCAAGACTGGTTTTGTTTTTTTGCTGGACCGCAAGACCGGGGCACCCCTGTTCCCCATCGAATACAAGAAGGTCCCGGCCTCCACGCTGGATGGCGAAAAGGCGGCCGAGACCCAGCCCTTTCCCGTGAAGCCGCCGACGTTCACCCGCCAGACGTTCACTGAGGATATGGTGACCAACCGTACCCCGGAAGCGCACGCGGCGGTCCTCGATTGGCTCCGCAAGCTCGATTCCGGTGGACTTTTCACGCCACCCAGCACCAAGGGCACTGTTCTAATGCCTGGTACCGACGGCGGTGCGGAATGGGGGGGCGCAGCCTACGACCCCGAGACGGGCCTACTCTACGTCAACGAAAATGAGCAGCCGTGGATTATCCGCATGGTGACCCACGACACGACCTCGCTCTACAACAACAATTGCGCCAGTTGCCACAAGGAGGACCGGACGGGGACACCGCCGACATTCCCATCGCTGGTAGGCATCGGCGACAAATGGACGAAACAACAGTTGGTGCGATTCATCAACGAGGGCACGGGCAGGATGCCGGGTTTCAGCCACTTGGGGAAGGGCACGGACGAAATCGCCGACTTCCTGCTGACCGGCAAGGACTCCGGCGCGGTGGACCCTGTGGCGGCGTCCCAGAACCCCAACTTCCAGAAGTACCGCAACGAGGGCTACATTCTGATGCGCGACCCCGACGGTTACCCCCCGCTGACCCCACCTTGGGGCACCCTCACCGCCATCGACCTGAACAAAGGCGAGATCCGCTGGCGGATTCCGCTCGGCGAGTACCCCGAGCTGGTGGCCAAGGGAATGAAGGATACCGGCAGCGACAACTACGGCGGTCCCGTGGTGA
>CAITMP010000154.1 GCA_903893525.1 uncultured Acidobacteriia bacterium
CAGCACCACCGGCGTCACACTCTCCCACACGCTGCTTGCGCGGGTCCAAGTTTGTTGCCGCAGCGCCACTGGCGGACGGTCCCGCCGCTCCCGCACAACACTCCACTTCCAATCGTGTTGCCATAGGCCCAGTTCGCGCTCTCCCTTGGTCTCTTCGTCAAAGAGTAGGTTGGCAAACCTTGCCCGAACGCCCTGCTGATCAAAGTCCTTCCAACCTTTCGGCAGTGCAATCGCAACGCCCATCAAATGCCCGTCACCGAATTCACCCCCAACATAGGGTAGGGCCAAAAACGCTGCATGGGGCTTTTCCGACGGTCGCCCGTCGGCTTGGTGGCCGCTGATCCACTCGGGGATGACGCCCAAGTGATCCGAATCCACTAGGAGAGCCCCGCGCAAAGCACCGGTGACACGAAGGGTTGCCTCGATTCCCAAGTTCCTCCCGTCAAGCTTCGAGAACACTAGGAGCTCCGGGTCAAAGAGGCTTTCAAGAGTCTTCTCTACGCCGTCCGTCGGTTCAACTCTTCGGTACCCCTGCCAGGAAGCAACTTGCGGACGCTTCCACGATACCTTTTGACCCGGAAACTCGGTCTTGATCTGAGAATCAAGAACGCTCTTCGCTTTCCCTTTGGCCCGGTCACGGTCGGCAACCAGCTCTGTGAGCCTCAAGTGGCCTTCCCGGTTGAAGTCGTCATCCAAAGCTTGCAACGTACCCTTGGCCGGAACACGCATCCGTTCTGACCCCGCCGGTTCAGGGAACCAGTTGGGCTGAATCTCCACATCCGGCGCTGCTACCCATACTTGGACCATCGAGGCGGAATGTCCGATCCGCGTTACCTTTCCGCACAGGCGGTCCAATGATGTGCGAATTTCCTCCGATGCCGACCCGGACCACCGAAGAAATACCGTGTCGCTGTCCAGCCGCACTTTGGGAAACTCCCGCTCCTGTCGCGGGCGCTTCAGTATTCCGCCCGAATCGTCGTTGACCGGGACATAGACACCCACCGGGCTTCGGGCAATACATTCGCCAGCTTGGATTGCCGGAGCCTCCTGCGCTTCCAGCCATTCCAGCGCAGCCCGTTCAGCGGGGTCCGAGCTTGCCGGACCGTCGCCGGACTCGTAGTGTGCAGCCACCAGAGCCATGAAAAAGCGGCCCGGATGGACAGGCCACTCCGGTTGTTGTCTCGCAATGTTGTGCGCGGCGGCATATCCAGTCAGGTAACGAATCCCGATTGTGATCATTCGCCCCCTTTCTCGTCCGCCGTTGCCTGAATCCTCTGGCTTTCGGAGATGAGGGCTACCAGTTCCTTGACCGGGGTGAGAACGAGCTTTTCGTACATCCACTTCAGGCCTTGGGCTTCCGCCTTCTCCACCGCTTCGCCCAACAGTGCGGCCGCATCATTACCCGTAATTGTGAATTCCCGCTGAGTCTCGCCGGGTCGGTCGACCAGTTCCCACTTACGCGGTTCCGTGGCTATCAGGTGGCACCGCGAACGGAGACTGGTCCCGCGTTCCGAAGCCAGTACCGCCGCACACAGGCCAAGCGCAACCAGCACCGCGCGACCGCAGTCATCCGTCTTGTAGTCGCTCTTACCATCCAACGGGAACCGCAGCTTTCTGAGGGCACCGATTGACACCACCGTCGTTTGTTCGGCATACGCGCAGCGCACGCCACCGTTCTTGGACTCCGCGATGATGTTGCCGTGGTTAATCTCCGACGGCTTCACCGCCCCCCTTTGTCTTCGGATCCACAATCTCGAAGCCTGCCTCGTTCTTTTTCAACATCACCTGACTGCTTGCCGATAGCGGATCGATCCGGAACCCAAAGCGGTCCGCAACCGGGTCGGTATCCACCGCCACGATTTCCGAGACAAAAGCGCGTTCGAACTTCGCCCCAAGTCCGCCCGGCTTTTCCGGCGAACCCCACAGCCCGAACAACAACGCCGTCGGGCACAAGTTGTAGATCGGCGTGGCGTTCCATAGATTGGCCTTGCGCCAATCGGCTGCGTACGTGGATTTTTCAAACCGGGTACCATCGGCCAACGCCGAGTCACGAAGGATGGCGTCCGCAAGGCGGTGCGGCACCTCCAAGCTGGTGAGATTCGGCAACGGCTTTGTGAGCTCGCCGTTGACTCCCGAGAAATCCACTTCGATCAACGGCAGGTGGATTCGTTCCCGTCGCACCGCTTCCAACAAAGCCTCCTCCGCATGGTTGGCCTCCGATGGCACGGAGTTGAGGAGCACGCAGTCGACAGCGGCACCGAGATTACCGTCGTCGCCACGCAACCGCCGCTTTTCAGTCGCGTACTTTCCCTCTTTGTAGGTGGCGGGAAATACCCGGTCACCGGTCTGCCCCACCGGCTGCAACTTTGTCACCGACCGGAACGCCGCGCCGGTCCCGGACACGGCATCGAACAGGGTTTGATACGTAAGCTTTTTCGACATCTTCATTTTCTCCTTGGAATGCGCGGCGACGGCGCGAATTTTCACGCACCGTCGCAGCAAGGCTACCACGCGAATTTGAATTCGCGCAACCGGTTACTTTGTTGAGTGGTTATTGGTTGGAAACTACCGCTCGTCGAAACGAGGCGGTGCTTTTCGGAGGGTGTTCTTGATCGAACAACCCGCGACGTAGCTCGGACGTTGATTCTGCCTGCGCACGTTTTCCTTTCCGTTTGGGCCGAAACGGAAAGGCATGAGAGAATGAAAGTGTAACTCTGCATCCTCGTGATGCCTTCGAGGGCTTTCCTGTTCGCTGCAGGACGGCCCTCGTTTCTGTTTGTACCCGAACGTCTCGATGGTAGTATGGTTTCGAAGGCAATGTCAAGCGTCCGCTCACCTTGCCGATCCGGATCGCACAGTCCAAGTGGAACTACAACTAAGTATAAAGTCTTTTTCCACGTCACTCGGTGATCTGGCCCCGTTGAAGCTACTTCGTTGCAGTACCCCTCGGTCAGCAGCATGTCATTTTTCTGCGGCCCAAACCGCAGACCCCATTAAAAAGACGGACCCACTCCCCAACGGGTCCGTCCCAAATCCAGAACGACAGAACAGTCCGTTGTTTGGCCCAAAGTCCAGAAATGCCCACGCCGCCAAGAGACCTCAAGCCGGAGTACCGTTTCGACTACTCAACCGCGAAACCGAACCGTTTCGCCGACCGGCTTGGCCCGCAACCCGTCGTAGTGCGCCTTGCTCCCGACGTAGCCGAGGTCTTCCAAGATGCGGACACGGTAAACGCCGTCCTGCGATCAATCGCAAAGCCCCTTCCAGCCGCCCGCAAACCCTAGTACTTCCGGTTGTCCCAAGCCCAATCCACAGCCGTCACAAGCGCCCCCTACAATTCGTCCCCAACCACTGGCGCTTCCCCGCCATCCCGCCCCAAAATCCGGCGAAACGCCTCCCGGTCCCCCCGCCCCATCCGCTCCTCGAAAAACGCCGCCGCATTCATCGCGGAAACCTTCTCCGCCACGGCCATCACCACGAACTGGTTGATGCTCGTGCCTTCCTGCTTGCTCAACTTCTCCAGCGCCGCCTTCAGCGACACCGGCAGCCGCAATGGGTAAGTACTCGTTCTAGCTGTCACTGTCTCATCCTCCTCACGGCCTCTCCGGGCAACAATATTTCGATCCCGAAAAGCTCCGGCACGGGCACATAATCCTTGGTGTTGAACGTTACGATCGCATCCGCCGCCCCGTTTACCGCGGCCTCCACCACCATTTCGTCACCCGGATCCCGTACTACCGAACGCCACCGGAAATGGCTCTCAATCGGCACCGCCATCCCGATCAGCGTGTCGACAAATACATCGATCTCCCAACGGCTCAAACCAGCCGCGAACTGGTGTTCCGGACGGTGGCAAACAGCGTCGTACTCCAGCGCCAGTGCCACGATTAATAGGAACGTTCCTGTTCCCGACTCCAACAGGCGCACCAATGTAGCCGATGCGCCCTTTAGACTTCTGAGCGCCGCCACAACGATAGTGGTGTCCAAAACCACATATCACATCACCTGTGATATCACCCCACAAACTGCTCTACCGGTCCCGCCCAAAAACCGACCCCCACCCAACCCTCGATCACAACTATTTTCGCCCCCCGCAAATTCCCCGCAACCCAAACAAAGCAAACCCCAAACCGCCTCTCCCACAACCGTAGTACGCACCCCCCGCAGTTCGTTTTCCCACCCCCGTCCGGCTAGCATGGACGCGCGATGGAAAACAC
>CAITMP010000155.1 GCA_903893525.1 uncultured Acidobacteriia bacterium
CCATACGCCGGCAGGATCTATGACGAGACGGAGGTGCAAGCCGCCGTCAAGGCAAGTTTGGATTTCTGGCTGACCCTGGGGCCGGAAGGCAAGGCATTCGAACGGGAGTTGGCCCGGTTCCTGGATGTTCGGACGGTACTGCTCACCAATTCCGGCTCCAGTTCCAACCTCCTCGCATTCTCGGCACTAACGAGTTCGAAACTGCCCCGGCATTTGAAGCCAGGCGACGAAGTCATAACAGTAGCCGCAGGATTTCCCACAACGGTCAATCCGATCATTCAGAACTCTTGCGTTCCGGTCTTTGTCGATGTGGACATGCGTACCGCCAACATCGCGGTCGAGCAGCTGGAAGACGCGGTCTCTCCTCGTACACGAGCGGTCATGATTGCGCACACGCTGGGCAACCCCTTTGACATCACCGAGGTCCAAGCGTTCTGCAAACGTCATGAACTCTTCCTGGTCGAGGACAACTGCGACGCCTTGGGAAGCACTTACAAGGGCCGTTACACTGGAACGTTCGGGGATTTCGGCACTTCCAGCTTCTATCCTCCTCACCACATCACTATGGGTGAAGGTGGCGCGGTCTACACCAATTCCCCGATGCTGAGGACCATTGCCGAAAGCTTCCGCGATTGGGGTCGCGACTGCTGGTGTGAGAGCGGCAAGGACAATACTTGCGGCAAGCGGTTCATTTGGAACTGGCCCGAAGTTGCCACGGAGGAAGGTGCTGCGCCATCATGCCCAGTCCTACCCAAAGGTTACGACCACAAATACGTCTACAGCCACATCGGCTACAACCTCAAGCCCACGGATATCCAAGCCGCGATCGGCCGTGCGCAGCTCAAGAAACTGCCGGCGTTCGCCGACGCGCGCCGCAGGAACTGGCAGCGGCTCCGTACGGAACTGGCGGAGTTCGAGCAGGACTGGCACTTCGTGGAAGCCACAGCCGGAAGCGATCCTAGCTGGTTCGGCTTTCTTATGACAATGCGGGTACCAGACCATGACCGGCTTACAAGAATCTGCCAGGCAATGGACGCGGCGGGAGTTGGAAACCGCCGGTTGTTCGGCGGCAACTTGCTGCGCCAGCCAGCCTACAGGAATATTGCGCACCGCGTTGTGGGCCGGTTGGAAAATACCGACAAGATCGCAAACGGAGGACTATTCGTGGGCGTGTATCCCGGCATTGAAGGCAAACGCGCGGAGCGCCAGATCGAAGTCCTCCGCAGTGCCCTAAAAGAAGCCTAAGGGCGGGTGCCTGGACAAGCCGGACCCCACCGGGGCGGGGATTAGACCATCTTCCCCGCCCCGGCCCACCTTTGCCGGATTTCCAAACAACCCTTCCCGGTCGGCAACACTTTGCCCGGGTTCAACCGGCCCGACGGATCAAATAGATTCTTGACCCGACCGATGTAATCCAGCGTCGCGGGCGGGAACAAAATTCCCATCAACTCGTTCTTTTCCATGCCCACGCCGTGCTCGCCGGTAATCGTCCCGCCCACGGCGATGCAGTATTTCAGGATCTCTTCGCCCGCCGCCTTGGCCCGCTCCAGCTCTTCGGGTTTGTGCGCGTTGAACAAGATGATCGGGTGCATGTTCCCGTCGCCCGCGTGGAAGATGTTGCTGATCCCCAGTTCGTACTTCTTGGCAACCTCCGCGATATGGCGCAACGTGGGTGCAATCTGCGTCCTCGGCACCACTCCATCCTGCACGTAGTAGGAAGGACTGACGCGTCCCACCGCCCCGAACGCATTCTTGCGGCCCTTCCACAATAGGTCGCGCTCCTCGGCCGACTTCGCCACACGGAACTCGCGCGCATTACATCTTTCGCAGGCCGCACGGACCTGCTCCGTCTGCTCTTCGACGGCCTCGACAGGCCCTTCGAGCTCGATCAGCAGCACCGCCGCCGCGTCCATCGGATACCCCGCGTGCGTGGCCTCCTCCACCATCCGCAACATCTCGCCGTCCAGCATCTCAACGGCAACAGGCGTAATGGCACGCGCGGTGATATCGGCCACCGTGTCGGCGCAATCGGAGGCCGAATCGTAGATCGCCAGAATCGTCTTGATCTTTTCGGGCTGGCGCATCAGACGCACGATGACCTTGGTCACCAGCACCATGGTGCCTTCGGATCCCGTCAGGAGCCCCACCAAATCGTAGCCGGGCGAATCCAACTCTTGGCCGCCGGTCGTGTGGACCGTGCCGTCTGGAAGCACAAATTCCAACCCAAGGACATGGTTGGTAGTCACGCCGTAGGCCAGCGTGTGCGGTCCGCCAGCATTCTCCGCCACATTGCCGCCGATGGTGCAGGCGCGCTGGCTGGAGGGGTCCGGCGCATAGAAATACCCCAGCGCCTGCACCGCCAAAGAGATATCCAGATTCACCACGCCCGGCTGCACCACCATCCGCTCATTTTCAAGATCGATTTCGAGGATCTTGTTCATTCGCGAGAACCCGATGGTCACGCCGCCAGCCATCGGAATCGCTCCGCCGCTCAGGCCGGTCCCGGCACCGCGGCCCACAATCGGGACATTGTGCTCCGCCGTGATCTGAACGATCGCCGACACTTCTTCGGTGGTTCGCGGGAACACCACCATCTCGGGCCGCGCCTTGTCGACCGAGCCGTCGTACTCGTACAGGATCAGGTCCTCCGGCTTGTCCAGAAACCCCCTTGGCCCCAACAAATCTTTCAGCTGCTGTTTCGCCGCCGCCGGGAGCGTGCTCGGCGCTGTTTGCGGATCAGAGGAGGGATTGGACATGCTGGATCATCTGGGGCGAGGCCCACGGCTGCACGGAGATATATTTTTCAATCACTTTGCCGTTGCGGTCAATCAGATAGCTTTCGGGATACTGGACGGTTCCGTAGCTGGAGTTGATCTTCTGTTCCGGGTCGCGGGCTGTGGGATAGGCCAAGGGCGTCCTGCGGAGGAACTGCTGGAAAGCGTCGGCATCCTTGTCGACGCTGACCCCGAGGATAACCAGGCCCTTGGGACCCAGCTCCTGCGCAAGACCGTTGAGTCCGGGAATTTCCTCAACGCAGGGCGGGCACCACGTGGCCCAGAAGTTTAGCAGCAGCAGCTTGCCGCCGAAATCCTTGGCGGTGACAGTTTTCGAGCCCTGCCCGTTCACCGAGGCTGTAATACTGAAGTCGGGAGCGTTGTCGCCAGCGTTCACGATGGTTTCATGCAGCGCGTTGTACAGCGCTCCGCAAAAAAGTACCAGCATCGCGGCAAGGGCGACGTGGAGAATGGTATCGGTGGGGGAGCCTTTGGTTATTGAGGGCGTCTTCATGAGAAGGTTTCCTATAATTCTATCTGACGGTCGGAGCACAAGATTTCATCCATGATCATTTCCAAGCAGGTCGAGTTCTCCGCGTCGCACATTTGCCGAAGCACGCTCTTGTCGGATGCCGAAAATGAGAGCGTCTACGGTGCGGCTGCCAATCCCCTGAGCCATGGACACAACTATCTGGTGGACGTGGCGATCGAGGGAACACCCGATCCAGTTACCGGCATGATCCTGGACTTGAAACTCCTGAAGGAGATTCTCGAGGCCAAGGTTCTGCACGTTTATGACCACCGGTTGATCAACCGCGAGGTCGATTCATTCGCACATAAGGTGCCGACCGTTGAAAACATCGCCATCGACATCTGGAATCGTCTGGTGGCTGAGATTCCGCCGCCCGCAACGCTGCAATCGGTCCGCGTCCACGAAACCCGTGAATTGTTTGCCGAATACCGGGGGGAAGCTTGACCGTCCACCTCGGTCGCCGCTACGGCTTTCCGGCGGCGCACCGGCTCTACTCGCATCTGCTGGACGAGGAGCAAAACCGGGCTCTCTTCGGCAAGTGCGCCAACCCTTACGGCCATGGCCACAACTACGAATTCGAACTCGATTTGCGTGGCCCGGTGGATCCGGTCACGGGGAGGGCGGCAGATTTGCCCGCCTTGGATGCGATGGTGGAGCGCGAAATCCTTTCCGTTTTCCGGCACACCAACCTGAACGATCTGCCCCCGTTCCGCGAAACCGTGCCCACTACGGAAAACCTGGCAGTCGAAGTGCTCAAGCTGCTGAAGGAAGCCTGGCCGGTGGAACCGGCACTGGCCAGGGTTGTCCTCGAAAAGGTTCGCATCTGGGAAACAGAACGCAACATCTGTGAATTATCAACTTAGAAGTTTGACCGACCGATCATGAATAGAAAGCGCGCAGTCGTACAAGTCCTTTCCCCCAAGGACCGTCCCCAACCTGAAATTCCCATTGCCCCGCTCGTGACGGGCATGCTGGAGGCCATCGGGGAGGATCCAACCCGCGACGGGCTCCTACGCACACCCGAGCGGGTGGAAAAGGCGATGCGCTACCTGACGAGCGGCTACTCAACCGACATCTCCAAAATCGTCAACAACGCCATTTTTGACGTCCAGTACGACGAAATGGTGATCGTGAAGGACATCGAGTTTTTCAGCATGTGCGAGCACCACATGCTCCCGTTCTACGGGAAGATCAACATCGCCTACATCGCGCGCAACAAGGTCATCGGCCTGAGCAAGATCCCGCGCATCGTCGATGCCTTTGCCCGTCGGCTGCAGATCCAAGAGCGGATGACCCAGCAGATCGCCGAATGCATCCAGGAAATCCTGGATCCGCTGGGCGTGGCTGTGGTCGCGGAAGCCCAGCATTTCTGCATGATGATGCGGGGCGTGGAAAAACAACACTCCGACACCGTCACCAGCGCCATGCTGGGCAGCTTCCGTACCGACAAGGAAACCCGCAACGAGTTCCTCTCCCTTATTCGAAAGGGATGAGCGCCTACTTCGACTTCAAGTAGGCGATGAGGGAGGCCGGATCGTCTGAAATGATCGCGTCCACACCGGCTGCGACCAGCTTGTCCCAATCCGCCGGCCGGTTCGCGGTCCACGGGACAACGCTCAACCCCGCTGCGTGAGCTGCCTTGACCTTTTCAGGCGTCACGGTCTGGTAGACCGGGGAGATGATTTGAGCACCGGCCTCCTGCGCCATCTCCACGAAGCTTTTCTTACCGTCCGTGGTCAGGGCTGACAACTGGATCTCCGGGGCAATTTTCTTCATCGCATGCAGCGTGCGGAAATCGAAGGACTGGAGAATGATCCGGTCTTCGACGTGGTACTGCCGGATTTTCGCGAGCACCAGCTTCACGAACTCCTCCGGCGAGGGGGCCGAATCCGGTCCAATCGCCATCATGGCATCCACCGCATTCTTCGCGGCCTCCGAACCTGGTGCAAGGCCCAACCGGACCACCATCGCCAACGCCCGCTCCTTGGTTGTGCGCTCCGCAGTGATTTTGGTCTCGATGTTGAACTTCACCTTGCTCTTGGCCGCCAACTGGAACACCTCGTCCAGTGTCGGCATTTTGGTGCCGGGAACGGGCGTCTGGGTGGCAAACTCGGGATTGCGCACTTTGCCGCAATCCCACTCGCGAACCTCGGCCAAAGTCAGCTGGCGGATAACCGCCATGGAACCCTTGTAGGACGCGGGCGGTGAACACACCGGTGCGCGGAGGATGGGGTCGTGGGAAATCACAACCACGTTGTCCTTCGTCACCGCCATGTCCAGCTCAAGGACATCCACTCCGATTCCGATCGCGTACTCAAACGCCGGAAGGGTATTCTCCGGACGCATCGCGCGCGCGCCTCGGTGACCGTGGACTTCAATCTTTTTCGTGGGCTCGGCCGCCATTAGGCTTGCCGCCAAGGCACCCGCAGCGACAAGGGATTGCATAGTTTTCTTCATCATCAACCCAGCATCTTACCGGAATCAGCGTTTCATTCTGGTGACAAGCGAGCTAATTCCCGCAGTGTAACCGAGTCGTCATCCAGCACACATCCCGATGTTACTTAGGATCCCTACCATGAAAGAATCCCCATGAAGAGACTTTTCCCCCCATTGCGTGCAGCATTGCTTCTGCTGCCACTTTTCGCATCGTCCATGTTCGCCCAATTTGACGCCGCCGAAGTCCTCGGCACCCTCCGTGACGCTTCCGGCGGGGTGGTCTCCAAGGCGCGCGTCGTCCTTACGAATCAGGACACGGGCATCCAAGCCAGCACATCGACCGACGACAATGGCGCCTACGTGTTCTCCAACGTCCGCATTGGCGTCTACCAAGTCGGTGCCACGGCGTCCGGCTTCTCCTCGATCACGGCCAAGGACATCCGCGTCAGTGTCAACGCCCGCCAGCGCGTCGACCTCACACTCCAAGTTGGCGGCGTTGCGCAAGCCATCGAGGTGACCGGTGCCGCCAGCCTCGTGGAATCGGATTCCAGCGAACGCGGCCAGGTGGTTGCCCAAACGCAAATCGTGGAACTACCGCTCAACGGCCGGGCCTATTCGGACCTCGCGCTGCTGACCACCGGCGTCAACAAGTCGCCGTCCTCCTCCTCGCGCGAAGGGTCCTTCAATGTGAACGGCCTCCGCAGCACCTACAACAACTACCTGCTGGACGGCGTGGACAACAACGCCTACGGCACCAGCAACCAGGGTTTCGCAAACCAGGTGGCGCAGCCGTCACCGGATTCCGTAGCCGAGTTCAAGGTCATCACCAACAACTACAGCGCTGAATACGGCCGCAGTGGCGGTGCCACCATCGACGTCTCCATGCGCTCGGGCACCAACAAGCTGCACGGCACGGCGTACGACTTCCTTCGGAACACCGATCTCAACGCCATCGGCTACACCTTCGGAGCCCGCCCGGCCACATTCCTGAAGCCCACGCTCCAGCAGAACCAGTTCGGCGGCAACGTCGGCGGCCCGGTGATCAAGAACCGCGTCTTCTTCTTCGGCGACTATGAAGGCTTCCGCAACCTCCAGCGCAGCCGGACCTTCGCGACCCTGCCCTCTCTCAACGACCGCGCTGGCATCCTGCCCGTCACCGTCGTCAACCCGCAAACCGGCGTCGTCTATCCCGCCAACACGCCGATTCCGCAGGCAGCCATCGCCGCGTTCGCCAAGAAAGTCCTCAACGACCTGCCGCAACCGGTCTCCGCCGGCCGCTCCAACAACTTCCAGCAGCTCTCGCTCTCCAAGACCTACAGCGACAAGTTCGACATCAAGATGGACGGCCAGATCAACGCCCGCCGGTCCAGCTTCCTCCGTTTCAGCACGAACACCTGGGACCAGTCGAGCGAC
>CAITMP010000156.1 GCA_903893525.1 uncultured Acidobacteriia bacterium
CGGAGTTCCTTGCTACCCCGCATTCGAAAAGACACCCGCCGTTGTCGTGCCGATCACTCTTCCTATGATGACAGCGCGGCTACTTTGCAGGTGCTCCGGGGGTGCTTTGAAATCCGCCGAAGAGTTTTCTGCCGCCGGGCAGCGTGACGGTTCGGGCGTTCGCCTTGTTGCTGCCGTCCTTGGCGCGGAAGGCATCCACGGTGATGCTGTCACCGGGCTTCACAGCCGTCCGTGTCCATCCCCGATGGGTGAGTCCACTGGGACTCCCCATTTCGAAGCTCCACCGGACGGCCTTGCCGCCGTCGGAGGACACATCCACGATGAGCCACGCATGCGGATTCTCCCACGTGAATTTCTGGACAGTGCCGGAGACCGTGAGCGGCTGGTTCACATCGTATTCGGCGGCGAAGGCGTGGTGCGCGCGCAGGGCGGGCGGCGCGGGAACGATCAGAAACAACACCAGAGCCGCCCCCAACCGCCGCGGTATGAATCCTGCCGCCACCCTTCCGATCTTACACGCGCCCTCGGCCCGCCCGCATCCGCCGTTGGGCCAGGACGGCACCCGCACCAAGGAACAGTGCCCAAGTTCCCGGCTCAGGAGCCTCGCCCGCAGATGGTGGGACGGCATCGCCGCCAAGTCCGCTGAATGATGGCACCTGGGAAGCGGTATGAACAATGGAGACCCCGATGGAAGTGGCGCTGGCGGCCTGGCCGGGCAGAAACGCATCCTCCATCAAAAAGGCGTGGTATTGGCCGTTGAAATAGCCCTGCCCGACAATCTGGCCGGCATCGTTGACGCCATACGCGGCGATCAAATCCCAACCGGAATTTGAGGGAAGCAGCGAGTTCAAGTCGGTCAAGATCCCTTGATAGTAGACAAAGGCGGTTCCGGGAACGAATGAAGTCGACTGATACCCGGAACCGACCACATGGCCGTCCTGGCTGATTCCGTATGCCGAACTAAAGGCGGGGTTGATGGATACCATTTGAGTCCCGGAATACAGGAACGCGTGGGGTATGCCGCTCGCGTCGGCGGCGGTGCCCACAATCTGCCCGGCATCGTTCACTGCGGCGGCCGAACTATACCTGCCGCCGAGTGTCCCCAAGGTCGTCAACGCCTGAGTGTGCGGGTCGAAGGAAAAGGCGTAGTAGGAGGAGGCAATTTCGTAAGAGGGATCCCTCCAGTCGTAGCCGTAGGTGCCCACCACTAGGTCGTTGTTGTTCAGCCCGTTTGCCATCGTGTAATAGGAGCCGGGTGCCAAGAAGTTGTACATCGTGCCGGCGACGTAAACGAAACCGGTGGTTTTGTAGCCCCCCCAAAAGGGACCACCCGGCAGCGCCGTTCCCGTCCAACCCGCAACAGAGCCTTTTTCATTGATCGCCGTTCCGCCGGAACCGATGCCGTTGCCGTAGGGTACTACCCCCATCCGGGAAATGCTGCCGTTCACAGATTCGTAGGCTTGAAACTGGTCGGTCTGGCTAGCGGCGCCCGTTACGTAGCCGGCACTGTTGACAGCCCGCGCGTACGTGTACACCCCGGTGGATTGCCCCGAGTCACCTGTTTGGTTGAACACACCCAAGGCACCCACATTCCTGGTTTGGCCGCCGGAGTAGACAAAAGCGTCAATGTGCCCGTTGCCCCACGCCGAACCCACTACAATTCCATTCGCGCTGATACCGGTCGCCGCGGAGGTTGAATCCTCCGCGAGGATTCCGGTGGAACCCCCAAACACTCCCAGATCGATCACCCGCCCCGCCCATGCCTGGCTCGCCACCACCAAAGCCATTCCCGCTCCGGCCAATACCTGCCGACCCGTACGTCGTCCCCTGATTCCCATGTTTTCCCTCTCCGTGTTCTCTGATTCCGGGTGTTTTCAACCACCCTCAATCCGACATACGGAACCGGCCCGCGAAACCTGCCATCGCGGGCCGGTTTTTTATCGGATGCGACGGCGGAGGCCGATGACAGCGGTTCCGGCGAGGAGCATCGCCCAGGTACCCGGTTCGGGAGTGGCTGCTGGATCCGGAGTGCTGGGGGATGCGGCGGACAAGTCCAACAGAAACGCGTGCACGTCGCCGCCATTCAAGCGGCCGTTGCCGACGATCAGGCCGGAGTCCGTGATGCCGGTCGCGCTGTCCAAGTGCCAGCCCGAATTTGTCGGCAGGAAGGTGTTGAGGTCGGTCATGACGTTGTGATAGTCAATGAAGGCGGTGGTGGTTCGCCCGCCGGAGTCGCCGCTCCAGCCGACGATGTGGCCGTCTTGGCTGATGGCGAGTGCCTCGCTGTCGGTGTCTCCGTTGAGAGTGCCCAATGCGGTTACGCTGCCCAACTGGTAAAGGAACGCATGATGATCGAAAATCGAGTTCTGGGAAAACCAACCGACGATTTGCTCCCGGTCATTGATGGCGGTTGCCGAACTGGATATGCTCCCGAGGCCTCCGATGGAGTAGGCCGTGCCAGCGTAGTAGTAGAATGCCCTCCCTGCGAGTTGACCCACAACCTCTGTGTTGTTGTTGATGCTGTTGGGATTGGAGTCTCCGGGGATGTAGGTGATCCCACCGCCCGAATACAGGTAGCCAAGGCCAACGCTAAGGAGGCCCCCGCCGGTGCCGACGACCTCGCCTTTGTCGTTGATGGCCGTCGCGGATTCGCGGTTTGAGCCGGCGACCTCGCTCATGGTGCCGTTCGCATATTCGAAGGACCGTCCCGAGCCAATGGTGGAATCCAGTGACCATCCCACCGCGTAGCCCGCGCTGTTGACCGCGAAGGCCATGCTCTTCTCGCCGCCCAGCGTGCCCAGATCCTGCATGGTACCGCCCTGGTACAGGAAAGCGTGGTAGACGAAGGGTGAAAGGTCCGAGTAGCCGACCACCTGGCCGCTGGAATTGACGCCGCTGGCGTGGGAGGTGCGGCCTCCGAGCGTGCCGAGATCGTAAATTTGAGCGGCGTTGCCAATGGCTGCCGAGCCAATCAGAGATAAAAAGAGGACTGACGCCCTGCCGTGCTTTGTCATCGTGTTTTGTTTCCTCCGTTTTAGGGATTTTTGAAGCCCTCAAACGAACATACGGAGGCGGTCGTTGAAAGCTGCCATCGCGAGCGCAGGAATTTTGCCGGTAAGCTGAAAAAAGGGCGGCTGCCGGAGTTTCCGGAAGCCGCCCTGGGTTTGGGGAGTGTGTTGGAGTAGTTAGGCCGCTGCGGCGAGGTCAAGCTTGTCGAACTTGAGCTTGCCCGCACTGTCGGCATCGACAACCACCGTCTCGCCTTCGAGGAAATCCCCCGCCAGCAACCGCAACGCCAACGGATCCTGCAACAACCGCTGGATCGATCGGCGCAACGGACGGGCACCCCAGGCCGAATCGTAGCCGTCGTTGATGATCGCCTCCTTGGCCGCCGGAGTCACCTGCATGGTCACCTTGCGGGCTTCCAGCATCTTGTCCACACGGGCCAGCTGCAGGTCCACAATCACCTCCAAGTGCTTCTTCGACAACGAGTTGAAGACGATGATGTCGTCCACCCGGTTCAGGAATTCGGGCCGGAACGTCTGGCGCAGCGAGTCCAGCAGGCGCTTCCGGATCTCCTCCGTGCCGTTCTTCGTCCGCTGGTTCACGGAGAATCCAATCGGGGTCGATTCGCCGATGACATTGCTGCCCACGTTCGACGTCATGATGATCACGGTGTTCTTGAAATCCACCACCCGCCCGTGGCCGTCCGTCAGCCGTCCGTCGTCGAGGATCTGGAGCAGCGTGTTGAAGACATCCGGATGGCCCTTTTCGATTTCATCGAACAGCACCACCGAGTATGGACGCCGGCGCACATGCTCTGTCAGCTGGCCGCCCTCGTCGTAACCCACATATCCGGGAGGCGCGCCGATCATGCGGGCCACCGAGTGCTTCTCGCCGTATTCCGACATGTCGACGCGCACCATGGCCTTGTCGTCGTCGAACATGAATTGCGCCAAAGCCTTCGCCAACTCGGTCTTGCCGACTCCGGTCGGTCCGAGGAAAATGAAGCTGCCGATGGGCCGGTTGGGGTCCGACAAGCCCGCCCGGTTGCGCCGGATGGCATTTGCAACGAACGAAACAGCCTCATCCTGGCCAACCACACGCTCATGCAGGCGCGCTTCCATGTGGATCAGCTTCTGGACCTCGCCTTCGAGCATCCGCGAAACCGGGATTCCGGTCCACTTGGCGACGATTTTGGCGATATCCTCCTCGTCGATCTCTTCCTTCAAGAGAGCCGTGCCGGACTTGATGGCTTCGATGTCGCGGTTTGCGCCCTCGAGTTCATGCTCGATTTCGGCCAAACGACCGTACTTGAGCTTCGCGGCACGCTCCCAGTCATTCTGGCGGGTTGCCTGCTCCTCCTCGGCACGAACGCGCTCCAATTCCTCTTTGAGCTGCTGCACCCGCGTGATAGCTGATTTTTCCTTCGTCCAGCGTTCCTTCAGACCTGCCGATTCCCCGCGCAGCCGCTCCAACTCATTTTCGATGTGGCGCAGACGTTCCCGCGAGGCGTTGTCCTTTTCCCGGTTCAGCGCCTGGCGCTCGATTTCGAGGTGGGAAACGCGCCGTTCCAAGTTGTCGATCTCGATCGGCATGCTGCCGATCTGGATCTTGAGCGCGGAACCGGCTTCGTCGACAAGGTCGATGGCCTTGTCGGGCAGGAAACGGTCGGTAATGTAGCGGTGGGAGAGCACGGAGGCGGCGACGATGGCCGAATCCTTGATCCGGACGCTGTGGTGGATCTCGAATTTCTCCTTGAGTCCGCGCAGGATGGCGATGGTGTCGTCCACGGTCGGCTCGCCCACCAGCACTGTCTGGAAGCGGCGCGCAAGGGCTGCGTCCTTTTCAATATGCTTCCGGTATTCGGTGAGCGTGGTGGCTCCGATGCAGCGGAGTTCTCCGCGCGCCAAGGCAGGCTTCAGCATGTTGGCGGCATCGATGGAGCCCTCGGCCCCGCCCGCGCCGACCAAAGTGTGCAGCTCATCAATGAAGCAGATGATCTCGCCGTTGGATTCGGTGATTTCCTTGAGCACCGCCTTCAGGCGGTCCTCGAACTCGCCGCGAAACTTCGTGCCCGCCACCATGCGCCCCAAGTCTATGGATACAAGGCGCTTGCGCTTGAGCTGGTCGGGCACGTCGCCCTTTTCGATGCGCTGCGCGAGTCCCTCGACGATGGCCGTCTTTCCGACGCCGGGCTCGCCGATCAGCACCGGGTTGTTCTTGGTGCGGCGGCTCAGGACCTGCATGATGCGGCGGATTTCCTCGTCGCGGCCGATCACTGGATCGAGTTTGCCGCGCTTGGCCAGGTCCGTCATGTCGACGGAGTAGCGTTCGAGCGCCTGGTATTTCGATTCTGGATTCTGGTCGGTCACGCGCTGGGTTCCGCGAACAGCAACAAGCGCCTTCAGTATAGCTTCGTGGGTCGCGCCCTGCTTGTTCAGCAGGGATCCGGCCGGGTCGTACTTCTGGCTGGAGACGCCCAGCAAGAGATGTTCGGTCGAGACGAACTCGTCCTTGAAATTTTCGCTCTCCTTGGCGGCTTGGTCAAGCGCCTGCTGCAGGGAGGGGGATACGTACATGCCCGAAGGAGCACCTGTGACACGCGGCAACGCGTTCAACTGCTTGCGGGCCTCGGCGGACAGCGAGTCGGGCTGCGCCCCGCACTTTTCGAGGACCGGACGGATAATGCCTTCCTTCTCGTCGGTGAGGGCAATCAGAAGGTGGAGCGGGTGTACGGCCTGGTGGCCGTTCTGGTTGGCCGATTCCTGGGCCTGTTGGACGGCCTCCTGGGCCTTTTGGGTGAGTTTGTCAAAACGGAATGCCATGGGAACCTGCCTTTCATTATGGTTGGAACACACGGGGCACCGTCGAATCGGCGCCCCGCGATGTTCGGTTTGGGAAACCCGCCGCGTTACACGGCTTGCTGGACGGGAGCGTCCGGGTTCTGGATCGACACCTTCACTTGGCGCGGCTTGGCCGCCTCCTTCTTGGGGAGGGTGATGGTGAGGACCCCGTTTTTGTATTCGGCGGCCACCGCGTCCGTGTTGACGGTGGTCGGCACGCCGAAGCTGCGGGTGAATTCGCCGTAGCTGCGCTCGATCCGGTGCCATCCCTTCACAGTCTCGTCCCGCTCAAACTTGCGGGTGCCGCTGAGGGTGAGGGTCTGGTTCTCGACGCGGACATCGATATCCGCAATGTTGATGTCCGGCAGATCGGCCTTGAGGGCGATGGAGTCCTCGGTCTCGAGGATATCGACCGCCGGCGACCATGGGCGCCCACTCCGGGGTTCGCTCATAAGACGGGTTACGGCGTCCTCGAAGAGGCGGAGGCCACGGTTCATGTCGAAGGTGAACGGTTCGTAGGTCTGAAGTGTGCTCATGGTTGTGAGATTCCTTTCGGATCAGGCTGGATTCGAAAACCTCATCCGATTTCAATAATAAAATATGCGCGTGATCTTGTCAAGTAGTCTATACGCCACCCTCACGCAATAAAAAAGGGGAGGCCGCCCCGAAGGACGCCTCCCCTAAATCCAGCCTCGCGCTCCTTCTATCCCGTCACGGCGCGCGCGCTATTCCGCCTCCATGCGTCCACCAGACCCGCAGCCACCAGGCCCAACGCCAGACACAGGCCAATCCAGATCCCCCGCACTCCCCAGCCTTTTGCAAAACAAAGCCATATGCCGAAAGGCAGCCCAACAACCCAGTAGCCGAAAAGGTTCCAAGCCACCGGGGTGGTCGTATTCCCCAACCCCCGCAACGCGCCTGTAGCCACGGTCTGCAACCCGTCAAACACTTGGAAGGCCGCCGCGATGGCAAACAGACCCACGGCGGCGGAGATCACGGCAGGGTCCACCGTGTAGACCCGCGCAATCGCCCCCGGGATGGCAACGAACATGAGGGCTGAACAAATCTCAAACGCCACGACGATTCCGATGGCCGTCCACCCGGCCCGTGCCGCCTTGGCCGGGTCCTTCTCGCCCAACGCCTTACCGACCGAGACTGCGGCGGCGGACCCCACGCCCAGCGGCACCATATAGGTAACGGCGGCGGCATTGAGGGCGATGGTGTGCGCCGCAAGACTGGCCGCGTCCAGCCGCCCCGCAACGGCGGTGGAGCAATTGAAAACGGCCACTTCGAGCCCGATTGTCACCCCTGCCGGGACACCCAGCCTCCAAAGTTCGAGCAACCGGGCACGCGAGGGCTGCATCCGGCGGAATGCTTCGGGGTCCTTCAGGCGCACGGCCATCGCCATGACAAAACAAAGCCAAGTGCGCGCGATTACGGTGGACAAGGCGGACCCCCTTATACCCAGCGCGGGAGCCCCCAGGTTTCCATAGATCAGCAGCCAGTTCCCGGCGAGATTCACAAAGTTGGCCGACACGATGGCAAAAGCGATCGGCTTGACCTGGTGTATCCCTTGCAAATACCGGCGGAACACGGACTGCACCAGCAGCAGCGGGAGACTCCACATCAGGACCCGTGAAAATTCAATCGCATGCTCCCGGACTGGAGAGCGAACGCCGATCCACCCGAGAACCGGTTCCGCAGCCACGATGACAGCCATCAACGGGACCGAGACCAAGCCGCTCAACACCAAGCCGGAAGCCATGGAGCCCCGGGCCGCGCCCCAATCCCCTGCTCCGAAGGCCTTGGAAATCATCGGGTCGAGGCCGGACATGATCCCGATTCCGAAAATGGCCAGCGAATAGAACAGAGCCGAGCCGACGCTGGCCGAGCCAATCGCCGAGGCAGGGTCGGGCAGCCGCCCCACCATGATGTTGTCGACAACGGACATGGCCATCCAGCCCAGCTCCGCAAGGGCAAGGGGGATGGCGATCTTCAGCATTTGTTTGATCATGGGCCGATCCCGGGGCAAGCGGTCTACTGCCGACCGGTCCCGACTGCACCAAGGCGGAGGGAGCGGATGTCAAACTGAATCCCCTCCACTTCCAGCAGTACCGGAATGGCTTCCGCTGGAATCTCGAACTCAATTCCCTCCTTCCGGCCCACCGTGCCCCAGGTAACAGCCTCGTCGCCACGCGGTTTGAAGCGATGCCCATCCTGGTCGAGGAGGGAAATGGCTACTCGGTTGGATGCGTCGGCGGCGGGCACCGGCGGATTGAGGACAAATGTAAGCGTAATGCCCTCGGAGCGATTGGCTGAGACAATCTGCAGGTTATTGCCGCAAACGGCGAACTTTCGCCCAGGACCAACCGGCGGCGGAGGTGGCAATACGGGATCCGAATTGCCCGGGGGAAGTAGGAAGGTTTGTTCGTCCGCCAGCAATGTCAAGTCCCGGGCGAGAACCGGAGCGCCCCGCGGAACTTTTACCGTACCCCGGCCCCGGACCCAGGCATATCCGTCGGGACTCACGCGGAACACCAGTGGGTCGAGATTGTCGCTGTCGAAAACATATCCGAACAGTTCCACCTTATGGAGGAAAGTATGGACGGACTGCTGGTTGAACGGGGAAGCCTTGCCATCCGCGAACGAAAGAACGTACCTGCCGCCACAAGGTGTAGGGGTGATATCCAGACCGCCTTCGGAGTCCGACCTCCACGCAATCGTGGAAACACCCGATCCCCCCCGCGCAAATTCATTGCCCTGGAGAACAAAAGCTGGTGCCTGTGCAAGCGCCCAACTGGATGCAACCGAGAAGGCTGCGACCGGGAGGAGGGCATGGAACCATGGTCGAACGGACTTGTTTATCGTGGCCAAACGAATCCCATTATCCCTTACTTCCGGGCAAGAACTGCCTGCAGCTGCGAGACCAAGACGGGATCAACCTGCGCATTTGCGGCCCGGGCCAGTTGCACTTCGCGCCACGCATCGCCATACCGGCCCATGGCGGCATCCATCTCGGCCAAGGCGACGTGGGCATTTCCAAAACCGGGATTCAGCCGGACAGCGGCCTCGAAATGCCGGAAGGCCCCTTGGGCGTCCCCCAACGTAGCCAACATCAGGCCCAGATCGTAGTGGGCCTCCACATTGCCGGGCTCCAGACGCAATACGTTTTCGAAACCTGTGCGGGCCTCGACTGGATGGCCGCTCATAGACATCGCCACGGCAAGGCCCATGTGAGCAGCCGCAAACTGGGGATCGATGGCGAGGGCTGCGCGGAACTCCGCGATAGCGGCGGGAAGTTGCGGGCTCTGGCCCTGGCTTAGGATCCGCCCGATCTGGGTGTGTGCGAGCGCATTCCGGGGACGATACCGGATGCCATCGCGAATTGCCGACAGCGCTTCATCGAATTTGCCGCTTGCCGTCAGCCGCTCCCCTTTGGCGAAGCTGGCCATGGCGAAATTGGCTTCCCCGTTGCGGTCGCCCGGCCGGAGGCGCAACGTAGCGCGGTAGTGCTCCAGCGCCTCATCGGATTGGCCCCGGCGGTCGAGTTCGACGCCCAGGTTGTCGTGGGCAACAAAATTGTCGGGATCAACCTCCAGCGCATGCCGGAACAAAGTCACGCCGTCGTGCCAAATGGGAATCTGGATCCAAGTACCAACCGACCAAAGGGCGAGGACAATTGCCGCCGTGGCGCAGGCCGCGCGAGTCGCCGCCGTCGAAAACTGCACCCGCGCCGACACTTCCCACGCCGCAGCGATCAATAGGCCGGTCATCGGAACGTACATGTACCGGTCCGCCATCGACTGCATGCCGACTTGGATGATGCCGATCACCGGCAGCAGCGTCAAGAGAAACCAGCCCCAACCTACCAACAGCCAAGGTCGTTTGCTCCGGCAAACCAAGGTCACGAAGCTGATCACGACGATGCCAGCCGAGGCCATCGCGACCTGCAAGACGGGGATTCCGGCCGACGGAAATGGGTAGAAGGCGCTGAGTCCGGAGGGCCAAGCCACTTTGCCAAGGTACCGGAAATAGGCGGTGACGGCATTTTCCAGCCGGATCGCGAGGGGTAGTTGGTCGAGCAGCGAAACGGCACCACCCCGCCGCTGCGCCCACAGCGTGGCAAGACCGGCTGCCAAGCACAGCAAGACCAAAGGAAGCTTTTCGATCAAGCGCCGCCCCACGCCGGCGGTCCGGCGAAGCGGCCAGAAATCCAGCAGAAACAGCAGGAACGGAACCGTCACCAACATTTGCTTGGATAGCAACCCCGCCGTCAACGATAAGAAAACCAGCGCGTAGCGCCCAAGCCCCGGTTTCCGGACGTAGCTGGAATATGCAAGCAGGGTCAACAACAGGAAAAACGTGCTGAGGACATCCTTCCGCTCGGCGATCCAAGCGACGGACTCGACGTGGAGCGGGTGAAGGCCGAAACCAAGCGCCACAAACGCGCTGCAAACCGGCTGGCCAGTCGCTCCCGCCAGCCAAAGAAACATCAAGGACGTATTCGCGGCATGCAACGCCAAGCTCGTGAAATGGTGGCCTCGGGGATCAAGGCCGAAGATGGCCGCATCCAGCGAGTGGGATAGCCAAGTCAATGGATGCCAATTGTTGGTATGGGCGGCACTGAGGGCCCAAGTCGTGTTTGCACGGCTCAGACCGGTATTCACGTGGGGGTTGTTGACCACATAGTCGCCATCGTCGTAGCCGACGAAACCGTTCCGCAAGGCGGGGACATAGATGGCAAACGTTAGCGCCGCAATTGCCACGGCGAGCATTCTCTTTTGAACGGCCAAGGCCGATCCTAACATGTGCTAGCCTGAAGTAAATTCGGGACTCCGTCGCCGTTACAGTGTGTCCCGCTACTTTCTTGTTCACGAGGGGTTTTTCCATCCATGTTTCGATCTGTCCGCCTGCTCAGTTTACTGGTGGCTGCAGCACTTTCACAGCCGCTTTTTGCCCAATCCGGGCTGGGCTCCATCACCGGAGTCGTCCAGGATCCCAGTGGCGGCGTGCTTCCCAACGCGTCCATTCGGCTGACACAAACCACAACCCAGGTCTCCCGCGTAACTGTCACCAATGACTCCGGCCTGTTCACGTTTCCGGCAGTGGTCGTCGGCACCTACAACGTGACCATCGCGCAGAAGGGTTTCAAGGAAAAGAAGATCGAAAACCTTGGCATCAACGCATTCCAACAGGTTGCGTTGGGCCAGATCACACTCGATGTTGGCAGCGCCACCGAGTCGATTACCGTCAGCGCCTCCGCGGACCAAGCCCTTGTCAAGGATTCGGCCGTGCGTTTCGCCACCGTTCAAGCCAAGCAGGTAGCGGAAATGCCTTTGGCCGGTCGCAACTGGATCAATCTGTTGAAGGTGATCCCGGGCGCTGTCCCGACCAACTCAAACGCCCTGAACGGACGCGAGTACACGGCCACCGGATACGCCGATTTCAAGGTCAACGGCAAGAGCGGGAACCAGACGCAGGTGAATCTGGACGGCGGCAGCATCGTCGACCAAGGCAGCGACGCCAAGACTTCAGTCGCCCCCAGCCTCGAATCCATCCAGGAAGTTTCTGTTCTAACCAATAACTTCCAAGCCGAATACGGCACGCGCGGCGGCACCGTGATCAACGTGGTCACCAAGTCCGGATCGAACAAGCTGCACGCCACCACGTTCGACTACCTCCGCAATGAGGATCTGAATGCCAACGCATGGGCAAACAACTACCTGGGCCAGCCCCGCCCGCGCTACCGCTTCAATTATTTCGGAGCCAACCTCGGCGGACCCATCAAGAAGAACAAGCTTTTCTTCTTCTACAACTACGAAAAATTCGTCCAGAACATCCCCGCCACCATCGCGCTCAGCAGGACCCCCACCGACTTGGAGCGCAACGGGGACTTCTCCCAGACCGTCACCAACGCGGCCGGGCAGAAGCCTGTAATTTATATGCCGGGAACCAACCTCTCGGGCAATCCTATACCCGTCCCCGGCAACGTGATTCCCTCGTCCCTGATCAACCCGCTCGGCAAGGCGATCCTGGCGATGTTCCCCAAGCAAAACATCAACAACAACCCCCTGCAGAACTACCAGTTGCAGGTGAACAACAAGCAGCCCCGGTCCGCAAACGTGGGCAAGGTGGATTGGAACATCAACGACAGCAGCCGTGCCTACGTCCGCTACACGTTTGATGGCGGCACACAGGAAGACCGGAGCACCGGTGCAAACTGGGGCAACCTGGAGGGATTCACCAAGCGGCCACGCCCGGACCGTGCATTGGCCGCCAACTTCACGCACACGTTCTCCCCCACCATGGTTCTCGAGTCGCTGTATTCCTGGAACTACGACCAAGTCCAATGGCTGCCTTCCGACCCGACCG
>CAITMP010000157.1 GCA_903893525.1 uncultured Acidobacteriia bacterium
TCCTCGCCTACTACCGCCAACTGCGCACCCAAAGCAATTTGAACCATGAGGAGGCGATGCGCGGGTCGTTGGTAGCCCTGCTCGTGTCGCCGGACTTCCTCTACCGCCCGGACCTGGTCGAAACAAGCTTCGGGGGTGCTGCCAAGCCGTCCGCCACGGGTGCCACCGTGCCACTCTCGGGCCTAGCCTTGGCGAACAAGCTCAGCTATTTCCTGTGGTCGAGTCTGCCGGACGAGGAACTGCTGGCGCGGGCCGCAGCCGGGGACCTGACGAAACCGGCCGTACTGGTGGGGCAGGTCCGACGCATGTTGAAGGATGACCGCGCGCGCGGCTTCGCGACCGAGTTCGGCGGCAACTGGCTGGCCTTCCGCCAGTTCGAAACCTTGAATTCGGTGGACCGGGAGCGCTTCCCGCAGTTCAACGACGTCCTACGACAGGCGATGTTCGAGGAGCCGATCCGCTTCCTCGCGGACATGCTGCGCAGCGACAGGCCGGTGCTGGACCTGCTGTATGGGAAGTACACCTTCGTGAATCCGCCGCTGGCGGCACACTACGGGATGCCGGCGGTTTCGGGCGGTCCCGACCACTGGGTCCGGGTGGATAACGCCGACGCCTACGGACGCGGTGGGCTGTTGCCGATGGCGGCGTTCCTGACGCTGAATGCACCGGGATTGAGGACGAGTCCGGTGAAGCGCGGGTATTGGGTGGCGCGAAGGGTGCTGGGCGAAATTGTGCCGCCCCCGCCGCCGGTGGTGCCCGAATTGCCGCACGACGAGGCGAAATCCGATCTGCCGGTGCGCGATTTGCTGGTCCAGCACCGGGCGAACCCGATGTGCGCGGCGTGCCACGCGCGGTTCGACTCGTTCGGGCTGGCGTTTGAGAACTATGGGCCGGTGGGTGATCGGCGGACGAAGGATCTGGCGGGGCGGGCCGTGGATACGCGGGCGACATTCCCCGGTGGGGTGGATGCCGTTGGCCTTGAAGGCCTGCAGTCTTACATCCGAGCCCGCCGCGAGAAGGATTTTTTGAACAACCTTGGCGAGAAGCTGCTGGTTTATGGGTTGGGGCGGTCGCGGTTGATTTCCGACGAGCCGCTGCTGGAAAGGATGCGGGCAAACTTGGCTTCGAGTGGGTACAAGTTTTCGGCAATGGTGGAAGCGCTCGTGACGAGCCCTCAATTCCTGACCAAGCGAAACCGCATTACAATCTCAAGTATCAAGTCCTCAGTATCAAGTAAGGTGCCATGATGCAAGCCTCTGACCCAAACCAAAAGATCGCACGCCGCGCCATCCTGCGCGGAGCAGGTGTCACGATGGCACTTCCGTTCCTAGAGTCGCTGTCGGCGACGGCGGCGACGGGCGGCAATGCCGCGTTTCCGAAGCGTTTTGGGGTGGTGTTCCTCGGCTGCGGCGTCAACGAGGACCACTGGAGCGCAGAGGGCGACGGCGCGGGGATGAAGCTGGGGCGGTCGCTCGAGCCGCTGGAGCCGTTGAAGGGGAAGATCAATGTGGTCCACGGCCTATTCAATAAGGGTGCGATGGGACTGGGAATACACCCGCCGCAGACGGGGAGTTTGCTGACGGGCGCGCATCTGGAAAAAGGCGCGGTGCTGCACTCGGGCATCTCGGTAGACCAGATGATCGCCAACAAGGTGGGGCAGGACACGCTGCAATCGAGCATGGTGTTGGCGTGCGAACAACCGATCACGGGCTTCCACGAGTCGAATTTCTCGTTGGCGTACAGTTCCCATATTTCGTGGCAAAGTCCCGATTCGCCGGTGCCGAACGAGTGCTACCCGGCGCTCGCGTTCGACATGCTGTTCGAGAACCGGGGCAGCCTGTTGAACATCAGCATTCTGGACAGGGTGAAGGAACGGGCGGACCGGCTCGGCCGCCGCATCAGCTCCGAGGACAACGGGAAGCTGGACGAGTATATGACGAGCGTCCGGGAGGTGGAGAAGCGCGTCGAGGGCATGCGGAAGGCGCAGGACAAGGCGGCGGACGAGGCCAAAGGGCAATCCAAACCGGTGTGGGCGATGGAGCGTCCGGCGAACGGCCTGCCAGAGGACCTGCGCGAGCACGCGAAATTGATGTGCGACCTGATCGCGATTGCGTTCCGGACGGACAAGACGCGGGTGGCCTCGCTGATCATTTCGCGCGATCTTTCGTCGATGTATTACCCGTTCCTCGAAGTCAAGGAGGGGCACCACACGGCGTCGCACAGCAATAACAATGATGCGTACGAGCGGATCACGCGCTTCCACGTGGCGCAGTACGCGTACTTGTTATCGAAGTTGGACAGTATGCGCGAAGGCGACGGCACTGTACTCGACAATTCGTGCCTGATGTTCCTTTCGAATCTGTGGGTTGGGCGGACGCACAACAACTCGCGGCTGCCGTTGGTGCTAGCGGGCGGACTTGGCGGTACGTTGAAGACGGGACGGACGCTGGACTACGTGAAGGCGGGTGATGACAACCGCAAGGTGTGCAGCCTGTACCTGTCGCTGATGGATAGGTTCGGGATCCAGTTGGATCGGTTCGGGGATGCGGAGTCGCGGTTGGTGGGGATTTAGATATTCCGAGGAAACGTTCCAGCGGCAGAGGGGCAGGCACGCAGCTCATTTGCCAAAGCCGGAATGGTATCGAATGACTCCGCAGGCGCGCCCGATTCTCAGAGACCTTTCGTCGATGCGGATGAATGGCGTGAAAACTCTGTTGATGGGCGGCCAGGCATGGTGGTGTCCGCGAAACTGTGGCGGGTTGACAGTCGCGGAGCCTTTGCCCGTAGAATCCACCCACTCCGCGCGCCCGCCTGCCTGACTGAACCGCTCATCCACCTTGCTTCCGAACTCTGTTGTGCCCGTGGTACGCCATTCGACCGGCATGCCAGCCGCGCCAAGGCGAATCGTCTCGGCCTTTGTCGGTCGGGCAAAAAACGCACAATAGCAGGAATGACGCACCCAAACTCTTCATTACCTGACCGTACTTCAGGCTTACTTGGAGAAGCTATCGAAGCTATCAATGGCCCTTGGCGGTGGGGTCTGGGGCCGGGGTTGGGATGCGGGGTAGCATCTCGGCCCGGACGGCCGCGTTGTACGCAAACCAGGCTTCGATCATGGAACTCTGCATGACGTCGTCCTTCTGGACGCGGTCGTAGGTATCGGCGTTGGAGTGGTGGGTGCGGGTGCCGTACTCGAGGGGGTCCTGCTGGAAGCCGATGCCGTTGAGGCCGATCCATGAGAAGGCGCTGGAGTCTGTGCCGCCGGGGCTGGTGGTGGGACGGAACTGGTCGCCGCCGGAGACCGCGACCATGTGCTGGTCTTTGAGGGGCTCGATCCAAGACTTGAAGATGGCGGCCATTTGGGGACTGCCGCCAGCGGAGACGCCGCGGAATCGGCCGGAGCCGCCGTCGTCGTTGAAGTAGACGTCGAGCTTGTCGTATTCGGGGGTTTTCACCATGGTGGCGCGCGGGGCGAAATGCTGCTGGACGTAGGCGGTTGAGCCGTAGACGCCCTGCTCCTCGCCACCCCAGAGGGCGACGCGGACGGTGCGGGCCATCGGTTTGATCGAGCCGGACTTTTGGAGAGCGGCCAGAATGCGGACGGCTTCCATGGCGACGGAGGATCCGGTGCCGTTGTCGGTGGCGCCAGTGCCGCCCTGCCAGCTGTCGAAGTGGCCGCCGAGCATGACGATCTCGTCGGCTTTGGTGGTTCCGGGGATCTCGCCGATGACGTTGAAGGCGTTCTGGTCTTCCTTCTGGTAGTCGACGGCGATGTCGAAGTTGAGCTTGGGGACGACACCGTGCTGCAGGAGACGGACGAGGCGGTTGTACTGCTCGGCACCGATGGCGACGATGGGGGACGGAACGGGTGCGCTGGGGTTTTCGGACCCGCCATAGGTGGAAAAGATGGTGCCGCCGTCGCCGTTGTAACCGGGGGTGAGGCAGATGGCGACGCCCTCGTCGCGGAGGAAGGTGTTGACTTCGTTGCGGAGGAGTCCGTTCTTTTCACTTGCGAGGGCAAGCGAGGTTGGGGTGTACTCCCATTCGCCTTCGCCGGGGCGGCCCCGTCCGCTGGGGTCGCGGTTGAGGGTGGCGTTGGCTCCGGCATTGGCCCCTGCCGCACCTCGTCCGCCGCCGGGTCCGCCGCGTCCGCCGCCCCGTGCGAGGATTTCCTCATCGGTGGGGGAGGGCTGGGCGTCGGCACGGGTGTGGAGGGTAAGGGGGGCGGGGTCGTACATCAGGAGCGCCTTGCCCTTGAGTTTGCCGTGGTACTTGGCGAAATCGGCTTTGGAATGGATGGGGGCCCAGACGGGCTCGACGGTGATGGGGCCGTTGGTGCCGGGGGTCCATGCGAGCGGGAAACCGGGAAATGCGGCGTAGACGGGAGTCTCCATGGCGGCGTAGAAATGCTTGATTTGCCAGCCGTAGCCGAAGGGCCACTTTTCGAGGTGGACGTTCTGGAGTCCCCACTCCTTCATCTGCTTCATGGCCCATTCGGCGGCGAGCTTGTGGTTGCGGCTGTTGGTGACGCGGGGACCGTAAACCTCGGACATCCAGAAGAGGTTTTCCATGACTTGGGAGTGTTGGAACGCCTCGGACTTGATCTGGGCGAGGGCGGCGAGGTCGACTTTGTCGCCAGTTTCCTGGGCTGGGACTGGCTGGGTGAGGATGATGGCCGCAAGCGTTGCCGCGGCGATGGATGAAGGCAGGGTTGGAGCGTGCCGGAAGCGGAGCAGATTCATGGGGATTCTCGCTTTCAATGGGATTCCGACCGGGCTGAACATGTGTTCGACAGGGAAACCGCAGCGTTCCGGGAACTAGCGATTATTCTCGCACGCGGACCATTCGGCTGAGAGGCGGAGACAGATGGCTCTGGACTCGTCCATGGGGAACGGACGGAGGGTGATGGCATCTGAGTTACGCACGGACGAGGGCGGCGCCTTCCTCGAGTCGGGAGATGCGGTCGCCCTGGTTGTCGAGTTTGTTCTCGATGCGCTCGGTTCGATCCATCGGCGTTTCCCCTCAACGGGCGGGGCCGGACTGTTTCTGACAAAGTCCGGTTCGACCTTGAGCCTCCCCATCTGCCGGTAGAGCTCGTCCTTGCCGTCTTCATCCCCTTGATCGCCTCAACCGCAACCTTGGCCTTCAGGCTCGCCGGGTAGCCTTTCGTACTCGTGCGCCTTGGCCATCCCATCGCAACACGTTCGATACAATACGTTGTTTGATTTGAACCCGGCGCTCTGCCCGTCCAGACCCCTCCGGCTACCTCCAAGGAACGAGTGAATGAACCCTTCCGATACCGGCAATCCGGCGTACTACCATAAAGTCGTCGATTGCCAGTGGGCATGCCCCGCCCACACCAACGTCCCCGAATACATCCGACTGATCGCGCAGGGCCGCTACGGCGACGCCTACATGCTCAACCGGGAGTCCAACGTCTTCCCGGCAATCCTGGGACGCACCTGCGACCGGCCCTGCGAACCGGCCTGCCGCCGCGGACGCCTACCTTCCCTCGCGGGCGGCCCCGAGTTGGAAAAACCCGTCGCCATCTGCCGCCTCAAGCGCGTCGCGGCCGACCACCACGGCGACATCGCCGACCGCCTACCGAAAGCTCCGACCGTCAAAAATGGAAAGCGCATCGCTTGCATCGGAGCCGGTCCGGCCTCGCTCACGGTTGCCAACGACCTGATGCCCCACGGCTACTCGGTCACCATGTTCGAAAAGTTCGACAAGCCGGGCGGCCTGATGCGCACCAACATCCCGTCCTTCCGCCTGCCCGAACAGGTGCTGGCCGAAGA
>CAITMP010000158.1 GCA_903893525.1 uncultured Acidobacteriia bacterium
CAGACCGGTGGCGAACTCAAGTTCTCCCCCGGTTTCGACTTGGGGGCCATTGACCGCAAGGCCAATCCCTGCGACGATTTCTACCAGTTCGCATGTGGAACCTGGGCGGCGAAAAATCCGATTCCGTCCGACCAATCCAGCTGGGGCCGGTTCGGCGAGTTGGACCAGATGAACCAACTGGTGCTGCGGAAGATCCTAGAGGAGGCGGGGACGGCCAAGAACCGCGATGCGAACACGCAGAAGATCGGCGACTATTACGCCTCCTGCATGGACACGGCAACCATAAACAAACAGGGCTTGGGGCCCTTGAAGCCGGAACTGGGCCGGATCGCCGCGATGAAGAACACGCGCGACCTATCCGTCGAAATTGCGCGCTTGCACCGGATGGCCGTCGGGGTCCTGTTCAGCTTCACCTCCAACCAAGATTTCAAGGATTCGAGCGCGGTGATCGGTTGGGCCGACCAGGGTGGGCTGGGGCTGCCGGAACGCGATTTCTACTTCCGCGAGGACGCCCGGTCGGTTGAAACGCGCAAGGAATATGTGGCCCATATGGCACGGGTGCTGGAATTGACGGGTGTTGCGTCGGCTGTGGCGGCAAAGCAGGCCAAGGATGTGTTCGATCTGGAAACGGCGATGGCGAAGGGGTCGATGGACGTGACGTCGAGGCGCAATCCGGAGAAGATCTACCACAAGATGACGAAGGCCGAATTCCAAGCGCTCTCGGATTCATTTTCGTGGTCGGCGTACTTCGAGATTGTGAAGCCGCCGTCGCTCGATTCGCTGAACGTGGCCAGTCCCGATTTCTTCAAGGCGCAGGAGGCTCTGTTGAAGAGCACTGCGATGGAGACGTGGAAATCGTATTTGACGCTGCATCTGCTGCGGTCGCAGTCCAAGTACCTGCCGACGAAGATCGATGATGAGAATTTCGCGTTCTACGGCAAGTTCCTGACCGGTTCCAAGGAACAGCGCCCGCGCTGGAAGCGTTGCGTGGCGGCCACGGACGGGGACTTGGGCGAGGCGATGGGCCTCGCGTACGTGGAACGCACCTTTGGCAAGGACGGCAAGGCACGCATGCTGACCATGGTGAAGAACCTGGAGGCGGCGATGGCCAAGGATATTCAGGCCCTGACATGGATGACCCCGGCCACCAAGCAGAAAGCGATGGAGAAGTTGAATGCGATCGCGAACAAGATCGGCTACCCGGACAAGTGGCGCGACTATTCGGCGCTGAAGGTGGTGCGCGGGGACGCGGTGGGCAATTCGCTCCGCTCGAACGACTTTGACTTTGCGAGGAGCATGTCGAAAATCGGCAAGCCGATCGACAAGGCCGAGTGGCTCATGACGCCCCCCACGGTGAACGCTTATTACGATCCGCAGATGAACAACATCAACTTCCCGGCGGGCATCCTGCAGCCGCCATTCTTCGACCGCAGCGCGGACGATGCGACCAACTACGGGGCAATCGGCGCTGTGATCGGGCACGAACTGACGCACGGCTTCGACGACCAGGGCCGGCAGTTCGACGCGGTGGGCAACCTGAAGGACTGGTGGGCACCGGAGGACGCCAAGGCGTTCACCGAGCGGGCCGAATGCATCATTCAGGAATACGAGGGATTTGAGTTGCCTGGCGGCGTCCACATGAACGGCAAGCTGACGCTGGGCGAGAACACGGCCGACTTGGGCGGATTGCGGATCGCCTACATGGCACTAATGGATTCGTTGGCGGGCAAGGTGCTGCCGGACAAGGAAGGGTTTACCCCGGAACAGCGGTTCTTCCTCGGCATCGGCCAAGTTTGGTGCACAAATTCCACCGAACAGGCCGACCGGTTGCAGGCGCAGACGAATCCGCATGCGATTGCGCGATTCCGGGTCAACGGCAATGTTTCCAACATGCCGGAGTTCCAGAAGGCGTTTGGATGCAAGGCGGGTCAGCCGATGGTGCGCGAGAAGTCCTGCAAGGTCTGGTAGTTCAGGGTCTGCATGGTGCCCGGGTCCGATTCGTCGAAATCGGACTCGTCGGGCTCGTTGAGGTGGGCCTGGTAGCTGAGGGCTCCAGCGGCGGCGATGGTTGCGGCGAGGAGCAGTACATAGATCCAGATCCGGTTGCCGGTTTTGGTGGCGGCTGCTTCGTGCGTCAGTCCGGCAACGAGGGCGGCTCCAAAGAGGGTCAAGCCCAGCTTCCAAGGCCAGAAAACGAGGTCCAAGTGGGATTGGCCGCCGATTTGTGCCCAGGCGGTCAACAAAACTTGCACTGACACGAGGGAGATAGGAATCAGAAGAGGGCGGAGCAGGCGGGATCGCATGGGGAAAGTGTGAACCTCGGTGGCAGTACTCGCGTAACTGACTAAAGGATACCCATGTTCCACGGGTATCCTGCAATCAAGGATACCCTAAAAAGAACAATGGCAGTCACGACACCAGGACAAAATGCGGGCCGCGTCCGGCTCATGCACGAACTGACGAGCGCAGTCGGACTGGCTTGGGATTCGATTCGGTCGCACAAGCTGCGGAGCTTCCTCACGCTGCTGGGGGTGATCATTGGCGTGGCCAGCGTGATTCTGGTGGGCTCGGCCATCGACGGGATGGGCTTGTACGCCCAGGAGAGCACGGCGAAGGCGTTCGGCAGCGAATCGTTTTTGATTGCGCAGGTGGCGGGCGTGGGCGGCATGACCCGCAAGCAGTTCTTCGAGAAGCTGAAGTTCAACCGCCAGATCAAGCTGGCCGAAGACCGCTATCTCCAAGCGGCCAACGGCGAGACGACGATTTACAGTCCGTATCGGCAGAGTCAGGTGGACACGAAACGCGACAACCTGACTTCGGAAGAGACGTCGATCCTGGGTGCGTCGGCGGATTTGGCCGACATCCGGGACATTGTGGTGGTGGATGGTCGATTCTTCACGGAGACCGAAGAGCGCAACGTTTCCTATGTTGCGGTGATCGGCGACGATTTGAAGACGAACCTGTTTCCGGGGAGCGGGTCGCCGGTGGGGCGGTCGTTCAAGATCAAGGGAATCGATTTCACGGTGGTGGGGGTGCAGGAGCGGCTGGGGTCTTCGTTCGGACGGAGCCAGGACAACTCGGCATATATTCCGATCACCGCGTTCCAACATGTTTTTGGACCGGGCGGGTCAATTTCGTTGTTTGGGCGACCGCGCAAGGGCAGCGGGTACACGATGCAGCAGTCGCTGGACCTGACGCGGGTGGCACTGCGGACGCGGTTCCACCAAAAGCCGGGCGAGGCGGATCGGTTTGACTTTTTGACGCCGGACGCGATCCGGGGCTTTATTGACAGCCTGTTGACGCTGGTGGCGGCCGTGGTGGTGCCGGTGACGCTGATCTCGCTGGTGGTGGGCGGGATTGTGATCATGAACATCATGCTGGTCAGCGTGACGGAGCGGACGCGGGAGATTGGTATCCGGAAATCGCTGGGTGCGCGGCGGTTCGACATCATGATGCAGATCTTGATCGAATCGGTGATCATGGCCAGCGCGGGGGGCGCACTCGGGGTGGCGATCGGCGCTGCGCTCACCACGGTACTGACTGCTGCACTGGGGGTGACGTTGCGGGTTCCGCCGTTCTATGTAGTTCTATCCGTATGCGTTTCCGGCATTGTAGGCGTGGCCAGTGGTTGGTACCCGGCTTCCAAGGCGTCGAAATTGGATCCGATTGTGGCACTGAGGGCGGAATAAGGACATGCTGGCAACGAGCGAAAGTATTGGAATGGCCTTGACGGCGGTGTGGGCCAACCGGTTCCGGTCCATGCTGACGGTGTTGGGAATCGTGATCGGAATCACGACGGTGGTGACGGTGGCGTCGCTATTGAGCGGATTGCGGCAGGGCATCGTGGTGTTCTTCGACGAGCTGGGTCCCGACAACGTCTTTGTTTACAAGACGAGCGGTGATCCGAGCGCGAATTTC
>CAITMP010000159.1 GCA_903893525.1 uncultured Acidobacteriia bacterium
CCCCCGGGTGCCAACTGCCCCAGTGCGCTCTTGAGAATGGCCACTTGGCGGGCGTGGAGATCCGGCAGGTCGTCCGGCGTCAGTCGCCACTTGATTTCAGGATTCCGCGACAGTGTGCCGGTACCGGTGCACGGGGCATCCACCAGAATGCGGTCGAACTTCCGGGAGAACGGCAAAGCGGCGCGCGCATCGGCCACCACGACGGGAATTCCCAGTGACTTCAGACCCCGGGCCCGACTGGGATGCAGCTCGCAGGCCACGGCGTCGACACCGGATTCCAGCGCCTGGGCCGTCTTGTTGCCGGGGGCGGCGCAGAGATCCAGAAATTTCTGTCCCGGTTGCAGGTCCAGCATGGGTACAACCGCTTGCGATCCGATGTCCTGGAACCGGTATTGGCCGGGAGATCCCGTGGGCAGTTCGTAGCACCCGGGCACGTCGGTGGGGATGGCACCCTCGGGGGGTACGCCGACGCCCACGCGGATATATCGTCTCGGCTGGACGAGGCTGGCCCGCGCGATCCCCTTGGCGATGACCGGGCCGAATTTGCGGGTCCAGCTGCGGAGGATCCAGTCCGGAGTGGAGTTGAGCTCGGAGGCTTCGGGGTGTTCCCGCAGTGCCCGTCGCAGGACCGCGTTTACGAATGGTGCGGCCGACGCCTCGCCAGCGCGCTTGGTCAGTTCGACGGCGTCGTTGACTACGGCATGGTCCGGAACGCGGTCGAGGAACATCAGTTGGTAGAGCGCCATCTCCAAAGCGATGCGGACGTTGACATCCAATTCCGCAACAGGACGGTTGGAGCACTTGGACATGACAGCGTCCAGCTCGCCGCGGCGACGGAGGGTTCCGAAAACAATATCGGATGCAAGTGCCGCATCGCGAGGGTCGAGGTATTGGGATTTGGTGGCCAGCGATTCCGCCGACCATGCTCCCCGGTCCACTGCCAGCAGTGTTGCGAAGGCGGCTTGGCGGGCCTCCGCCAGTTTCGGTGTTTGGTTGCGGGGGGGGAAGGGCAATTGGTCCTAGGTACAAGTTTACGGGATCGTCACTTGCATCAGGCTGCCCGGGCATGCTAAATTGGACTTGTATCTAATTTTAGATCAAAGTCAATCCATGAGCCAGCAACTTGCCAACTGGGAGGTCATTGATGGACACCACCTCCGACGGATCTTCCGCTTCCCCGATTTCGCGCAAGCGCTCGCGTTTGTGAACCTTGTTGGCGCGCTGGCCGAGGGGCAGAACCACCATCCTGACATCCTCTTGGGCTGGGGCAAGGTGGAAGTGACCACTTTCACCCACAGCGAAGGCGGAATTACGGACAAGGATTTGGTTCTGGCGGCCGCGATCGACGGCTTGGATACGCAAAAATCCACAGGAGAACAATACTAGACATGCTTGGAGTTGGACAGAAGTTTCCAGAATTTTCGGTCCTCGCGACCGTTTCGACCGATCTGAAGACCGCCTTCACGACGATCACCGAGAAGAGCTTCGAAGGCAAGTGGAAGGTGTACTTCTTCTGGCCGAAGGATTTCACCTTTGTCTGCCCCACCGAAATCGCCGCCTTCGGCAAGGTGAACGGCGACTTCACGGACCGTGACGCCCAGGTTTTGGGTGGCAGCACCGATTCCGAATTTGTCCACCTCGCATGGCGGACCCACCACGCGGACCTGAAGGACCTGCCCTTCCCGATGCTGGCCGACCTGAAGCACGAACTGTGCAACGCGCTCGGGATCATCGATCCGAACGCCGGTGTCGCCCAGCGCGCCACCTACATTGTGGATCCGCATTACTAATCCTAAATGCTGGATTATCATCAGAC
>CAITMP010000160.1 GCA_903893525.1 uncultured Acidobacteriia bacterium
CGCCGCACCCGGCGCTCGTAGAAACCGGCTATGCTAAAGGTCCCCAGTTGAAGCTCCCTCCAGATGATGGAACACATCAGGAAGCCTGAAATAACGAAAAACACGTCTACGCCGGTGAAGCCTCCCCTAAAGGTCTCAAAACCCAAGTGGAATAGAATTACCGGGATGACTGCGAGAGATCGGAGGCCATCGACATCGGGTCTGTACTTGGGAGATGCGACAGGGCTGGCTATGGAGGTCATTGGCGTTTCGTAAACTTGGCGGAAGATATCGCGCGTTCAAGAACCGAAGCACTGCTGGAGGATCACGGCGAGCCTGTCCGCATAGGTGTTCCGGCCTCCACGGATCAGCTGACACCCGCGGTTAGCTATCTCTTGTCTCGCTTTGTCATTTTTCACATAAAAGCGGGTTTTGTCAACCAGTTCCTGTGGACTGTCGAAGAAGACCGCCTCGTGGTCCTCGCGGAATAACTCGGCGTGCTCCTCAGTTCGTTCCGCCAAGAGGAATGCGTTGCATGCCGGGACCTCGAACGTCCGCATCACGTGACCGTCCTCATTTGCCTTGCGCACTAAGCAAGGAGCAACTTTGGTTCCGCTCAGTGCGAGCCGATACTTCCTTCCGAACGCGGGCTTGCGGCTTCTTGACTGAAGCGCGGGCGTGTAGTGATAGTAGCCGCCGTATAAATTCACATTGATTTCGGCGCAGGAGGCCAGCGCGTCCAGGTAGGGAACCCGGTCGAGGTCGCAACCACCCAAAAAGGCCACGTCGCTAGAATATTGTTTTACCTCAGCGACGGTCTTCGGCGGTTCCCTGAAATGAAGGGCCGGGTCATATGCAAATGGCAAGTAGAGTACTTTCCCTTCGCAGTGCCGCTGGACGCGCTGAAGGCTGGCGCGCCTGGGGGTGGCAACCAAGTCCCACCCGGATAGCGCCTCTATGCCCGCACTGGAAGAAACAACCGGATTAAACGGGCTGTCGCTAAGGAAGGTGGCCAAGCGACAACCAGCGATTGACCGAATTTCGGCCAAGGTTGCCCGGTCAACAGATCTTGGGGTTGTTGCCAGCACGAGTTGCGGTTGAAACGCGCGACAAGCCCGAAGCAACAGCCAGCGCAGGATGCCCGCTCCACTCGGAACAGACCCAATGAGCGCGTCCCTGATAGGGCGCAGAGGCTTGCGGTCCAGTGGCGTGTACGCCCACCGCTCATCGACGATTCTGACCGTGTGCCCCATCTGTTGAAGTGCGTTGGAGAAACTGACGGCCAAATGCGGTGCCGTACCGATGCCAACCAGTATGATCTTCAAGCAACGCACCTCGCAGAAATGGAACCGTCGGACCAATGGCCAGCTGCGTTCATACTCGGACCACGCTCCATGCCCGCCGGGGGCCGGGTTCTGCGGCGGCCTTTCTGACGCGCAGAAGATTCGCGACAACGAGGAGCGCGACCAACCCCCGAAGAGTCATTGGAATCCCGGCTACGCCTAACTCCAAATTCATTGGAATCATGCTCAATGCGACCCCTGCCAGATATCCGTTCACCGTCATAGTCGTGGATAGCCAGTTATCCAAGGAAGCGAACCCCCAGCCGAGAAGCGCACCGAAGAAAAGGAGACCTAAGGCTCCAGAGTAGGCTAGAACCATATTCCAAAAATCAGCCACGAAGTCGACATCCCCATCGAGTGCGTAGAATTGGTCAGCGTAAGCCTCCTCGTTCCGCATGCTTGGGTCCAAGTCATACTTTTCAGTATAGATGAACGATGGCACCATGTAGGCCAATGTAATGCCAATGCCCCTCAAGCCCGTTACGCCGTAGCCCTCCATTTGCTTATCCAATATCAGGGCACCGTAACTGTTGCCGTCAAGCCTGTAGACGGTGTCATCCAACACATCGTCGATGGGAAGTGAGGCTACTGGCTTGTTTAGTCCAGAGATAATCGCCTCCAATCGTTCCTGGAACGACTCCTCCGAGAACCGACCGTGGTCGCTCCTCGACGCACTGATTGCAATGAAGGCGGTTGCGATGACCACAACGATTACTCCAATGGTACGCCGGGAAATCTCAACGCCGTAACGAACTGCCGCGGACATGGCGAGCAGGATCGTGAGAGCCGTAAAGGTGCGCTGCCCGACGGTGCTCATCGTAACGCCGTATAGGACAATCGTAAGGATGAGGTGCTTTCCCCGTGTAGTAAGCGTGAGTGTCGCCAGCGAAAGGGTCAGGATCAACAGGTTGAATTGGTCCGCAAGCCCCGAAAGCAAGTAGGACTCGTTGCCAGCCGACCCCCGGCGAATTGTCACCATGATCATGGCACCGAGGCCAAGTGAGAGCAACACGGGCCATTTTAGAAAATAGGCCCCTTTGAAATCCCGCAGCAGCCTTTCCAATCCGAGCCGTGGCTTGTTTACGCTGACCTTTAGGAGATAGGTTGCCGTAAACAGGCATGTGGTTGCCGTAATAAGCCAGAGCCAGCGAGACAGGGCCTCGTCCCCTGTAAGAAGGCGATATTGATTGCGCCCGGGAAAGAATCCTTGAAGCAACTCGCTGGCTCCGTGGTAAACAAAGGTGGTGGCCATGAAGAGAAAACCCAGCTTGCCAAGAACTTGGGCCCGTAGCTTCAAGGCGATCAACAACACAGCAGCAGCTTGAATGCCGATGGCGCACAGGTTGAGAGTGGTGAGGTTCATTGATGGTCCGGCCTTTCCGCAGTCGAACGGTAATCAAGGCCAAAGTTGCATGAAACACTCGCTGCCGCGCCCCGCTGCTGCCAGCCAATCCCTGTGGCGAATTTCATTTTCAGATTCCGTCCGTCGCTCATTAGATCCTGCTGTCCAAGCCGTTCCAGCGCTGCAAGCGCACCTGTTCTCAAGTTTATCAGTCCATGGTTAAGGTCCCAGGAGCCAGGTTCCCGCCTGCATTTTGAAGCGGTGTCATGCTCGCATGATCCTACGGTATTCCAGATCGATACTCCTGCCGTAGCGGTCCCAACTCAAGTCAATTAGACCGCCTCCGGCTACGTTACCAGCCAACCATGCAAGCAAGTCCGGGTCCTGGTACAACTGCAGCAGTTTTTCCTTGATCGCAGACACGTCCCCGGCAGGAATAAGGAAGCCGGTCCTTCCATCATCCACCACTTCCGGGGCACCGCTGTTGTACGTCGCTACAACCGGCAGTCCGCAGGACAGTGCCTGAGGAATCACCATGGCCAAGCCCTCCTGCCAGGAGGCGATGCAGAAGACGGAGCCTTGGGAGTAGTATTGTGCCAGCTGCGCCTGCGGGAACGGTCCCTTCACTTGTATGGCCGGGTTTGCGGTGCGGTCCAAAAGGGCAGCAAGCTCGGGATTGAGCCCGCCGATCAGCCACAACTCGGCGTTCTTGAGTTTGAGTTCGTTGAAGGCCTGAATAAGCAGGTGCGCGCCCTTTTGAATGCTGATTTGGCCGCAATGGATGATGCGGAAGACGTTGTCGAGCTTGGGCTGCCGCTGGAACGATGCCAGATCGCATCCGTAGGGAACTACGATAATCTTTTCCACCGGAACGCCATTTTGAACAAATGTATCGCGGACGAATGCCGTTGGGACGAAAATGTTGTCGGCTTCGGCGTACTCCTCGAGCTCCCGCTGGATACCCTCGGGGTGGATCCCGGGCCATTCCAAGCCTGCGCCCGCGTAGGCCTCGGCGAGAATCCTGTTTTGGAACAAAATATGCGTCGATCCGCGCTCGACAATGGTCTTCGCGCCCAATCGCCGAGCCTTCCGAATCGGCTCGATCGACATCCCGGACCAGCCGACAAAGAGCCGAACATCGTTGGGAAGAAGCTTTGCCGACAGCCTCCCCCAGCGCCGAACCATTTGCAACTGAAACTCCCGCCGGAGATTCGGTGGCAAGTTGATTTTGGACGACAATCGGTTCAAGATCTCGTGGCTGAGGGCACTGGTGACCTTGTCGTCCGGAATCCCCCAATGCCGGGTTTTGAACTTCGGATAGGACGTTAGCAGCCTGTGCAGAGCACCGCGCCGATGCAACTGCCGGGCAAGATCGAAAGCATGGAACCGTCCCGACACCGAGACGGTCACTGGAGGTAATCCCGCATCAGCCATCCTCACGACCTCCTTCCGCCGCGGCGAGGATCCCGTCCGCCGTTTCCTTGATTGACCACTTTGAAATGATCTCAACCGACCGGCGACCGAACGCTTGGCGCATTGGCTCATCGCGCACAAGTTGGTCCAGCCGTGTGGCAAGCGCATCGACGCTGCTGTGCGGAAAGATGAAACCATTGCGTCCCTGTTCCACCAAATCGAGCGAGCTTCCGACCCGGTCGGAGACCACCACCGGCAGCCCCGCAGACATGGCCTCGTTGACCGACAGTCCCCAAGGCTCACGCAATGACGGCATGGCGAAGATATCGCCAATGGCATACATCTCCGGAATTTGGCTTTGATTTACAAAGCCCGTAATCTTGACATTTGGAATGTTCCAGTAGCCAACCAATTCTTCGATTTTAGAACGCAGCGCCCCGTCTCCCACAAACAGCATGTGGCAGGGCCGCCCCCCGCGCACCTTCGCAAAAGCGCGCAACATGAGCTCGGGCTGCTTTACCTCGGTCAATTTCGCGGTCCAAAGGATGATCGGGGCTGAATCGGTGATGCCTAGCGCCGTCCTGATTTCGTGGCGCCGGGGCGCAGCCTCCCGAACCTTGGTGGCGAAGAAATCATTGTCGACGCTGTAAGGAGTCAGGTAGAGCTTTTCCGCCGGGACGCCGTAGTGCTCGAAGTATTGCCTGTTGAGCGTACCGATGTAGCCGAAAGCGTCAAACGAGTGGAACAGGCTCCGCAGAACCACCGACTTGACCGCCGTGCGGAGAGCAGTCCTCGGTTCATTGAGATGCGATTCCCCGTGAAACACGACCCGGCTACCGACGCTCTTGGCGGCGGCAAAGGCAGGCCACTTGGCGAAATGCTCATACCCATGCACCAGCACCGCGTCATGATGGGCCTTCCGAAGCCGATCAATCAATGCGAGGTTCATCAATTGGAAGAATCCAGCGACCCCAGCCTCCTTGCGAAGGTTGGGAACGAACTCGTAGTTGTAGCCGTCGAGAAGCGGTAGATCCCATTTGAATGCTTGGCCGAACATGGGATCAAATGAGACTTCGGTACCGTGGCGGCTAAGGTAGTAGACGATCAGGTCCACGCCGGGCCTATTGGCAAGTTCCCGGAAAAGCGGTGCCGTGTATTGCACCGGATGGCTGTAGATGACGGCAAGTTTCATTTCGGAAATCCGTCCGAGCGTTCCGTTCCGATGCGACCACGGGACTTCACAGCAGTCACAATATCCCGGACGATGATCCGGTCCGAGGCGCGCAATCCGACACCCCAAAGCGCAAGGGATGAGGAGACCGTGGTGCCAAGGCCAACTTCCAACCACCGCAGCAGGTAACGGACATCCATGCCGTTAATACCGGCACCATTGGGCACGTGGACTATACATAGGCCGCCAGGTTTGAGCACGCGGGAGAAAGCATCCAGAACGCCGAACAAATCCTCGGGCTCCATGTGCTCGATCACATCGATCAGCAGGGCCACCTCCACCGATGCGTCGGGTAGCCCTGCCAAATGCGATTGAATATCCCCATGAACTGCGAAGGGCATGCCCGTCTGGTGAGCAATCGCAATTTGCTCGGCGGACGTATCCACGCCGGACAAATTCCGATAGCCAAGGCCCGTTAGATGGTGGAGTATTGCCCCGTGTCCGCAGCCGCGGTCCAAGATCCGGATATCGCGATCCTTTGGAATCCGGCGCGCAACAAATTTGGCAACGTTGCCGGGCGGAAACAGCCTGGACGGATCGCCCTCGTACTTACTTGGATCGATCCCCACGCCGGCCTGTCCGTTAGATATGTAGGTATCGTAGAGTCTCGCCTTCCAGTGTTGGCTCATCTTGATGTCACCCCAATGGCTCGGAATAAGGAGTTTCGGACGGCGTCGGTCCGGGCCTCTGTGACCAGGGAGAACAGAAAGGCACAAAGTACGACGCCTGCCCCAAGGCCGAGGGCCATGGCTGCGTTCAGAAGGGTTGGCTGGGCCGCCGCACCCGTCCAAGCGCTGCGCGCGAGTAGAAGCATCGGCATGTGAGTGGCATAGAGGCTGTAGGAAAACCCGGCAAATACTGCTGCGAGAGCGCTGTAAGCCCGGCCAACGCGGACATCGGGACCGGACGGAACGCAAATCAACCCCACCATGAACAGGGAGAAGGTAACCGCGACGCAATAGTCGCCGGCCACATCCGGCAAACGTCCGGCACGGGAGAGCAGCAGCACTCCGAGAAACAACCCGGCACCCACGATCCGCGCTATCGCCAAAGCCTTGAGGCCAAGGTTGGGCAACGGCAGAATCGAGAGGCTCGCACCGAGAAGCCAAATGGGGAAATAGGCGATAACCTCCCCGGGTAGCCCAACTGCCATCAGGAGCGCCAAGAAGGCGCATAGGCCCCGGCGGACAACAGCGCCGGGGTAGACCGCCAAAACAGCTAGGGGGAACATCAGGTAGTACCAAAACTCGTTAGCGAGACTCCATAGGGGCAGGTTCGATCCGAAGGTAGGCGCGGCGATGATCTGCAGGAAGAGTGCGTTCGCTAGGAATGTCCTGATGGAAATTGCGGCGGCTATAGGCTGCGCATTGAAGTGGGGAATCGGGTAATTGAAGTACTGGGGGCCGAGCGGCATCCGCATCGAAACTTGGTCAAGAAGTGCTGTCAGCACGAGGGCAGGCAACAGGACCAGATAAAGGCGCGTGACGCGGTTCCCCAGATAGTGACGCCAGGACCATGTCGGCAGCCTGCGTATCGCGCTGCCCGCTACAAAGTAGCCGCTGAGTACGAAGAACACGATGACGGCCTGATGTCCAAGGCCGGAAATGGCATAAATCAGATAGACGACAGCGCTGTGACTGCTGGAATTGCCGAACTCCACAAAAAAGAGTCCCCGAACGTGTCCCACCACAACGGCAGCGGCGGCCAATGCGCGGACTGCATTCAGATGGGCGGAACTGTCTGGCGCCAGCTTGTGCACGGTCATGCTTGCATCACCCTCCTATACTCGGCGGCCATACTTGCACCATAACGGTCCCAGCTCAGGTCGATCTCTCCGCCCGCCGCCACATTGGCTGCCATTTGTGCCAGTAGTTCCCGATCCTTATACAACCGGAGGAGCTTTTCCTTGGGCACAAATTCGTGGGGATAGCCGTCCAGCAGCGGCACGTCCCACTTGAACGATTGACCGAACATCGGGTCGTAGGAAAGCCCGTGCCGACTAAGGAAATAGACCATCAAATCGACGTCGGGACGGCTGGCCAATTCCCGGAAGAGCGGAGCCGTGTACTGAACCGGATGACTGTAAATAGCTGCAAGTTTCATGCGATTCGCTTTAGCGGGCAGGTGTCATCCCGGCCAATCTCTTGATAATGCCGCGTTCCGAGGTTCCCAATCCAACTGACCATAAAACTGCGATTGCCGCAATCGAAGATGCCAAGCCAACTTGGCCCCACCGGACAACATGGGGGCCGAACGCCAGCAAGTGCGCCACCCAAGCGGCCAACAGAGCGGATCCGGACGCAAGGAATAGGAACGACCACTGGCGCGCCGCAAAGGGTCCATACGGTTCACCGATACTACGGCATGTATCCGCAGTGACGAAATGATAGCAAAATAGGGCTTCCCCGGCAATGGAGCCGACCGGAATCGCCAAAAGTCCCAACCAAGGGTACGCCAACGCGCCGAATAGCAGCGCGGTGGCACTGGACGCGAGGGCGGAGAAGGACAAGCGCTCATGCTTGCTGGATGCCGCTGTAATAAGGCTGCTCGCCTGCCAAGGCGCCTGTAGGACCAACTGCACAAGTAGCAACCGCAGTAGCCAGGAATCCCCGGTCAGCTTTCCATGGGTCCACACTTGGATGACGTCAGCACCCTCGAACCAGATTGCCGCAGCCACGCACACGCATGACGCAATGCTTCCCAGAACCCACAGCCTGTGGAAATCCCGCATTGTCGATTCCTGTTTCTGAGCGTCCAACGCCGTTACATGCGGCCAGAATGCCGATTGAAGGCTACCAGCCAACTGCCGCACTGCGTTGCAAAGGGTCCTTGAACTAACAAAAAGCGCCACGGACGGCCCTCCCATCAGATATGAGATCAGCAGAACAGTTCCTTGGAGCCGTACCGCTTCCGACAGGACGATCATTCCAAACAAGGCGCTTGGCCCCACCAACTCGCGAATCAAGTTTAACTCCGCACCCTAAAGGGTCGGCATCAATTCCGGGAACCGGCGGCGGACGTGAATCAGAACACCCGTCACGCCGATTGAAAGACAGGTTAGCTGAACCAGCGCCATGGCCGCCATCCCCCCGTGGAAAAGCAGGCAGGCCGCGCTAGCAGCAATGCCGATGATGCTGGTGGCATTGCGCACCCACTGAGACGTCGCAACATCCCCGGTGGTTCGATAGATACCCGTGATCAATCCTCCGGGCAGTGACCAGAGTACTTGACTGCCAAGGAGAAAACAGACCAGACCGGCCTCCCGGGAACTGGTCTCTTGGAAACCTAGCATTTGGGAGATTGGCAACAACCAAGCAATGAGCCCTAGAATCAGAGAGCCCACAGCAGCGATCGCGACATAGAACAACAGCGCAGCCCTCTGGTAGCGGCCGTAGTTGACAAAATCCCCGTGGGAGTACAGCTGGGTTAGCTTGTTCCCTCCGGCCATGTTCATACCGAAATCCAAAGTTCCGAGGTAGGCAACCAACGCCGAAAGCGCGAGCCACTCTCCATAACGCCCCGCAGACCAGTAAGCCAAGTAGATTGGAACAATTGCGAAACTCTCGGCCGTCGAAATTAATTGCCCGCCCCACGAGGCACGAATTCCGGCAAGAACCCGTTTCACACGACTTGGCTGTGCCAGCAATTAACTGCCCCCGTGGCTGTGCTGTGTCATGGTCTTGGATACGACTATTGGCCGAAGAGACTCTCCCGGGGTCGCCTCCTCGTGGTGCCCATACAAATATAAATGCTCGTGACGAGATCGGGCGTGCCAGGCTGTGGGTATTTGCTCCAAGAACGAGACCGGGATAGTGGCGGCAGTCTTCATCGACGCGTCGCTCAAGCTGTCTCCCCGACCATGATCCGTTCGCCCTGCAATGCACCGTCCGCGTCCCGCTCGCCCGGTGGGCAGTAGTCGGGAACCAGAGTCCTAACTGTTTTCATTAAGATACCAGTCTCCCGCCTCGCAGCGGCGTCGCGCAGACGGCCGATCTTCTGCGAAAGCTGCTCCCACTGCTCGGAAGCTCCGGCGAAAATCCGAACCTTTTCGTGGTGCGTCGCAAGCAGTCCTTCACCGGCGGCATTGAGTTCCTCGAATAGCTTCTCCCCGGGCCGTGCGCCGGTAAAGCAGATTTCGATATCGGTGTCGGGACGCAAGCCGGAAAGCAGAATCAGATTTCGGGCCAAGTCCACAATCTTGACCGGCTCACCCATGTCCAGGACGAAAATCTCGCCGCCGGTTCCTTGCACAGCGCTTTGGACAACGAGCAGGGAGGCCTCGGGAATCGTCATGA